>NZ_KQ960195.1:0-5355 GCF_001553125.1 Peptoniphilus sp. DNF00840 | reverse complement strand
TGGTGTGAGAGGGCTATTTATTTAGCCCTACTCGGTTACTTATTTATTTTCTTCTTCTGTCAAAATTTTTAAAATTTCTGAGTAAATTTCTTCAGGATTTTTTTTGAAGTTGGCAGAAATTTTTTTTGCCATAGTGGCATCTGAAGTTTCAATTTTTAAATTTAATACTTCAATCTCATCGTCTCTAATTTTTAAATGAGCGTAATGGCTCCCATCTCTTTCTATAGCTTCAGCAGATACAGAATTTTTTAAAAGTAATTTGTGGTGGTAGTCTTCCATCTTCTCGTCTAAGAATTTTATATTTTCTTCAGGTATTTGCTCGTAGAAAATATTTAAGGTCTTGACTCCATCATCTGAGAGATAATATTTTTTTTCATTGTCAAAGAGGACAAGGCCCGTTGACTCTAGCTCCTTTAAATATTGTTTGAAGTAAAAATAATTGAAGAGCTCAATATCCAATACAAAATAAGACAGGTCATTCTCCTTTAGTCTGTGGTTGAAGTTGTCTATTATGTAGAGGATTAATAATTTATTTAATGCAAGTTCAAAAGAACTTTTTTTCATAAGATCACCTTCCAAGTCATTATACCAAAGCCAGGCTTATAATGGCAATTAAAGATGAATTTTTACAAGTTTTTGATATAATGTAAATGGAGGAATTATGGAAAAAGAAATTTTATTTTCTCGTGAAGAGATACAAGAAAAAGTTGTAAGCCTGGGCAAGATGATTGAAAAAGACTTCGAAGATGATTTCGTAGTTATTTCTCTTTTAAGGGGAAGTTTTATTTTTGCAGCAGACTTAGTTAGAGAGATAGACAGATTAGTAGAAATAGATTTTTTAACAACGTCAAGTTATGGCCACAGCGAAAGCTCTAGTGGAGAGGTTAGGTTCTTGACAGACCTTCGCACAAACATAGAAGGCAGGAATGTCTTAATAGTTGATGACATATTGGACACAGGCAACACCCTCTATGCTGTGAAGGAAAAGTTAATGACTTACAAACCTAAGTCCTTAAAGACTTGCGTCTTGTTAGATAAACCTTCAAGGAGAGAGGCAGATGTAAGTGCCGACTATGTTGGCTTTGAAATTGAGGACCTCTTTATAGTTGGCTACGGCCTAAACTATGGCGATCACTACAGGAATGTCCCTTACATCTACACTTATAAGGAAAAAAATGAGAAACTTTAAGAAGAAAAATTTAAATGTAATGAGTGTCAACTCCTTGACTCTCGTTCTTGCAATTATATTTTTGACAATTGGATTTAACATTCAGGAACGTTTTAGCTTTTGGGGGACCTTCATAACAGAAGTGGTAATTGTTTTGATCCCAGCCTTACTTATATCTTCAACAGGAAGAATAAAAGAGGTTTTAAAGGTCAAGAGGGTTCCAATGAAGAGTTTGGGGCTTACAATTATCCTTGTGATATTAACCTATCCTGTGATTTTACTCCTTAACGGAGTATTTTTGTCCCTTCTTTCTAATTTCATTGAATACAAAAATTTCCCTATGGAGTTAATGTTACAAAAGGTTCCGATTTTTAATTATTTAATTTTTATGTGCCTTGTACCGGCAATTTGTGAAGAAGTTTTCTTTAGGGGAACCCTTACCAATGCCTACAATGTTTATGGAGAGAGGTTTGCCATAGTGGTATCTGCCCTTGTCTTTGCCCTCTTCCACTTTGACATCCAAAATTTTATAGCACCCTTCTTGTTGGGACTTTTATTTGCAAGTTTAATTGAATTTACTGGCTCAATACTACCTGCAATTTTGGCTCATTTTGTCAACAACGTCCTTGCAGTTTTATCTGCCAGGTATGTAAATGAAAGGGTCTTTAGCTTTTTGAGGCAGACAAAATTTTCTCGTGAGATTGGTTCTCTTGAGCTTTCAATTATTATAATTTTAGTTGTCCTTTCAATTTTCTCAATAGTCTTAAGCAGGCTAATTTTGAAAAATCTAAAGAAGGAAAATCAAGCTGAGGGTCAAGCTAGGATAAGGTATAGGGATGTAGAGGCCATTGACTTGTTCAACTTTGTGCCCCTTATTGCCCTTGTGATTTTGTATTTCATCTATCACTATATTGTTTTTTAAGGAGATAGGATATGGATAAGATTAAAGAAGCAGCAGATTTAATTTTAAAATCAAAGAAGGTTTTTGCCCTAACTGGGGCAGGTATTTCCACAGATTCAGGGATTCCTGACTTTAGGTCATCCTCTGGCTACTATTCCAAGATGAATCCAGCCCTTGCTCTTTCTAAGGACAGACTTTTAAATCATCCAGAAATTTTTTATAAGGAAGGCTACAAGATTTTAGAAGACCTAAACGACCAAGAACCCAATGGAGGTCACAAGGCCCTTGCTAAGATGGAAGAGGAAGGCTTTTTAGCTGGCATAATCACACAAAACATTGACAACCTTCACGCCAAGGCTGGCTCAAAAAATATATATGAAGTTCATGGCGAAACTCGTGGGACCCACTGTATGAAGTGTGGCAAGGAATATCCCTTTGCCCTAATGAGAAAAAAAGTTGAGGCTGGAGAAATTCCACCAAGATGTGATGCTTGTGGCGGAGTAATTAGGCCCAATGTTGTAATGTTTGGTGATATGATGCCAGACGACTTCGAAAGGGGAGCAAGGGAACTTGATTCCACTGACACCCTAATAGTTGTTGGCTCATCCCTTACCGTTTCACCAGTAAACTTTTTGCCAAACTACGTGGACCACTTGATTATAATTAACAATGACCCAACACCAATGGATAGGCGTGCTGATGTTGTCATCCACGAAAATTCCACTAGGGTATTGGAAGAAATTTTGAAGGAGCTTGAATCCAGATCATGATGTACGGAGATTTTGCTTATTTTTACGACAAGCTTATGTACGACCTTGACTACGAAAAAATTTATAAATTTATTAGAGAGCTTCTAGAGAAAAGATCTTTAGAAGCTGACTTAATTTTGGAAATGGCTTGTGGGACAGGTGGCCTTACTGAAAAACTTGTCAAGGACTACAAGGTCCATGCCTTTGACCTATCAGAGGATATGTTGGCAGTCTGTGAAAATAAGATTAGGAGTAGAAATTTAAGACTTTTTAAGCAAAATATGGCAGGCTTTTCTGCCCCAGGGACTTATGACGCTATAGTCTCAGTTGGTGACAGCTTAAATTATTTAATAGATAGGGAAGACTTTGAGGATGCCTTGAGGTCAGCCTACAACCACCTAAGAGAGGGTGGGATTTTTATCTTTGACCTCAACACAGAGTACAAGTTCAAGAACATTGATCCCGTAACTGTTGATGAAGTTGAAGATGTCTTTTACATCTGGGAAAATATTTTTGATGGGGAGTCAAAACTAAATACCTATGGGGTTAATTTTTTCAGAAACACTGAAGACAACAATTATAAGAGATTTTACGAAGAACACCTAGAGAGGGCCTACAACCTTTCTTATGTGACAAAAATTTTAAAAGAAATTGGATTTTGTGATCTAGAAGTTTACGATGACTATGAGTTTAGAGAGGTAAGTGACACAAGTTCTAGATACACAATAATCGCAAGGAGGTAAATTTGGGATATATTTTAAGAGCAATAGATGAAACAGAAACTATAAAAATATCTGCAGCCATAACAACAGATGTAGTTGAAGAGGCAAGAAAAATTCACAATCTTTCAAAGACAACTTCAGCAGCCTTGGGCAGGGTTTTAACTGCAACAGCAATCATTGGATCCTGGCAAAAAAATGAAAGAGACTCCGTAACTCTTTCCATTAATGGAAATGGTCCAGCAGGTCCCATTATTGCAACTTGTAAAAATGATGGTTTTGTAAAGGGTTACGTTTCAAGACCTGGGGCAGACCTTCCAACAAGGGAGTCCGATGGAAAGATAGACGTTGCTGGAGTAGTTGGTCAAGGAAACTTGACTATGACAATGGATGTAGGAATGAAGAAGCCCTACACAGGGACAGTTAATCTAACAAGTGGGGAAATAGCAGAAGACCTTGCAGTTTACTTCTTGCAATCTGACCAAATTCCATCAGCAGTTGGTCTTGGAGTTCTAGTTGATGTTGACTATTCAATAAAGGCAGCAGGAGGCTTTATAGTTCAACTAATGCCAGACTGCAGGGAAGAAGAAATTGCAAAGCTAGAAGAAAACTTGAAAAAGTTAAAGAATGTAACTTCGGTAATTGATGAGTACCACGATGCAGAAAAGTTAATTGAAATTTTAATGGAAGGTATGAACTACAAGGTGCTTGAAAGAAGAGACATCGAGTACAAGTGCAACTGCTCTCGTGAAAAAGTTGAAGATGCAATAGTCTCAGTTGGACCAAAGGAAATTAGAGAAATCCTAGAAGAGGACAAGAAGGCAGAAGTAAATTGCTATTTCTGCAACTCAGTTTATAATTTTGATGAAAAAGATCTTGAGAGAATGCTAAAGAAGGCAGAAGACATAAATAAAAATAGACAAATCATCATCCAAGATAATTTTTAAAAATTTTCTATTTTGTATTAGCCTTATCTAAGACCTAGGAGACTTTGACTTATTGCTTTCTTGTTGGCTGCTGGCAAAAAGGATATAATTGTATTATGAAGAGGAAATTATTAGATGTTTTAAGATATGAGAAAAACAATAAAATAAGTGGTGGAATATATCACAAACTTCAAGTTGAATTCACTTATAATTCTAATCACATCGAGGGAAGTAAACTGACTGAAGACCAAACTAGGATGATATTTGAAACTAATACTCTTGGTGTCAATGAGTCAGTAAATGTTGATGATGTTATAGAAACTGTAAATCACTTTCAATCAATCGATAAGGTCATCGACTCCTACGATGAAGATTTAACAGAAGACTATATAAAAGATATTCACAAATTTTTAAAGGCTGGAACAAGTGACTCAAAGCTAGATTGGTTTAGGGTTGGAGACTATAAGGTCTACCCCAATGAAGTTGGTGGATATGAAACGAGTTTACCCCAATATGTGTCTAGTGATATGAAAAAGCTTTTAGACTCATACAATGATAAGGCAGATAAGACTCTAGAAGATATAATTGACTTCCACTATAGGTTTGAAAAAATTCATCCCTTCCAAGATGGCAATGGAAGACTTGGCAGGTTGATTGTCTTTAAGGAGTGTCTAAAGCATGACCTCGTTCCCTTTATCATTAGTGAAGACTTAAAATTTTTCTATTATAGAGGGCTAGCAGAATACAAAAAGGAAAGAGGCAACTTGATAGAAACTTGCCTGTCAGCACAAGATAGGTTTAAGGCATATTTAGATTATTTTAAAATTGAATATAAGGATTGAAAAAATTTTTATAATAGATAAGTTGTAAAATTAAATGCGACACAAATAAA
>NZ_KQ960194.1:52211-116590 GCF_001553125.1 Peptoniphilus sp. DNF00840 | reverse complement strand
GTTATACTTGACTTTTGTTAGCAGGTTTTTATTTCTTTATCTGTCCTTATGTTCAAATTTGTTGTAGCCATTTCATCATCTCCTTTAGGATAATTATATAAATTTATTCGTGCAAGGTCAATATATTGTCATTATCAAATGATTTTACATTTTATATATCATATTTAACAAATCCTTACTTACTTCAATAAAAAAAAGAGCAGCCTTTTAAGCTACTCTTATAGAAAGTACAAAATGAGTTAATTATTTTTTTCCTTTCCTCATACCAGTTGTAGAACTACTCTCACGTCCATGTAGTTTTTTTGAGTCTTTTTGACCTATCCTTCTTCATTTTTATCGAAGACAAAATGCTTATAAAACTGCTTAAAATACAAGATATCTAAATTTATATCTTTTGTATCAAGGCTACACTCTCCACATGTATTAAGACTACTCTGATGATAAACCCTACATCAAGAAATAGGTCTGCACGCTCGTTGCACGATGAAAGTTGGCAAAGGGAAAGATGCTTGAGAATAAACATCCAGTATGCTTTTAAAAAAGCATAAAAACCTACAAACACTTATCGGTTCATTCGTCATAAATACCTATATAGTTATAAAATTGCTCATGTAACCGCCTCATTTCATCCGGAGCCTTTATTGAATGTCGGTACATAAACTTTTCTCCAAAACGGCTTCGAAAAATAATCCCAAGAATAAACCCCATAATGGAGCATGGAAGAATTTGTAAAAACTTCAGTTTTATAGGAACAAGTTTAATTCCTTTTGTTTTAACATTAAAAAGATTTCTTCTGATTTGCTTCGCTGTTTTATTCATTAATACACGATCGTTTCCAGCATGCTCAGGATCATCTGAATGATAATAAGCATCTGCAATCGGCACGACCATTGCAAGATGACAAATCTGCCATGAATGCATGTCTTTTACAACTTGACATGGAATCATTGCCGATCGGAACAAATCGAACAGTTCTTTCTCACGACCACCTGACATGCCGATTGTAGTTGGCTGAATAAAGCGAGGCGTAAGGGCTGCATCCAAAATATCTCCGTCAAAGCCGCCGCCGGCACCCGGGAAAGCAGGGAGGATACGTCCTTTTCCGCAAATCTTTTCCCATGTATCATACGTTTCTAAAGAATTTACCATAGCTACAATGACAGGACTTATATTAGCTTGCAGTTCCGCCAAAGCAATATGCAATTGATTTTCTCTTACCGCAAGCAATATAAAATCATAACTGTCTAACGGCAGCAGTCGAGATAAAACGGATACTTTGGCAGTCCGAATCTCATTATTTTTTTTATACCTTAGCCCATACATCTGTAATTCTTTCAAACGATTTCCACGAGCATATACGGATACATCTGCTCCTGCTTCGGAAAACAAAGCCGCATAAAGACTTCCTATCACTCCTGCACCATAAATCAATACTCTCATCTTCACGGTCCTTTTATGTTTCTTCCTAAATTTCGATGTATTTTACGTATCCAAACAAAAGCTCACTATCCATTTAGATAAATGACCCGAAAATTCATCTTTATAATATTCCAACAATCAAAGCCTGAACCGCCGCTACAAACGGTATAATTAAAAACGGAGTAACTACAAAATGTTCCATGATTGCCAAATGCCTCATCCAGTTACTGAATTCATAATCCGGATGTCCCTCTGTCCCCTGAATGACGATTTTATCCTTATATTTCCCCTGGAACAACAGACAATCCAACAAAAAGAAATCTCCTAAGTTTAATATGCTCCACTGAATATAGCCCATCCAAAAAAGATTCCAAAATCCCGAAATGCCTGAATGTATAAGACTTGCTATGGAATATATGAAACAAATCCCGCAAATTACAATTGTTATAATGAAATTTATATTTTTCTCTTTTTTTGTCATCTGTTCAGGTGCAGCTTTCTGAATTGCCTTTGGATAAGAATCAAAAAAATATCTTGGATTAATAAGTACCAAGACTGCCACTGCACCGTTAAAGATTGCGGCTATTGCAATCCCGTCCAGAATCGCTCGTATATAATCCATAAAACTATCTCCTTACTAAATTCTATTCTTTTTCGCCTTTTTAGTCTCAATCCATTTTTCTCCCTTTATGATTTCGCTCATTTAGGTTCTCCTCACTTACGCAAACGTGTACGCTATATTACAACAAACATTATACCAGATAGCTTGTGTTTTTTTAACGGTTTGAGTGTTTTTATATAATTTTGCGTGGTGTCTAAGATAACGACAACAGTTTCATAGTATCAATATCTCCAAAACCACCTATGACAACAGTTCTGTAGTTTCAATACGGCAAAAAGCAGTTCCGTCGTTACAACCCTCTATTTTCAAGTAGTCAGAAATGTTGTCAAACATTCTAAAAAAGGATTCCAATCATTTGCCCAAACCGGGACAGTTCTTCGAAATTCCTTGATTTCAAGCCTTTTTATACAGTTTAGTCCTTCACTCTTGACATCAAACAGACAGTCTCCGCCGTCGAATCTTGCCAATGGTCGCACCCTGCGACGCTTCTCTTGGAGATTCTTGGCATGAGACCTACATCTATGGCTACTTCGATTCGCTTTGCGAATCTCGTACCAATAGGGTTAGGGCTTCAACGTGGATTGAGAGAACGGGTAGTATAGCTAGACTTTTTTGAGTGCACACTATGGCTATTGGGTGCACCTTTTAATGTTTAGTTTTTCCTGTATTACTACGGTTATCACTGCGTTGCTTTTTCAATTATTTCAATTCTCGATTAGGTAATTTTCCAGTTCTCAAAGCGACAGTAACAAACTCAACCTCTTGCAAGCACTTCTCGCAAAGTTCATAACCCTCATTGAAGTTCACTCTTGACCTAAATGTGCTAGCAATGAATTCGCATGGTGAGGTTATCCTTTCAACTACACCGCACCGTTCGCACGCAGCATACACATTTCCATCCTTAATTGGAATAAACATTCCATGGTCTTTCTCATTTCCCATGACACTAACATCTTCGAAATCATCAAATTTTACATAGAGCATATACGACTTCCTCCTTTATTGGTATGTCTATATACGCTCTAATTCCAACTTATATCAAGTTTTATTGCTTCTTTTTTGATCTATATGTCTTCTACTTCGCAATAGCTTTCCCATTAAGGCAGTGCACCATGTAATGCGCAAACCCATCTTTTTTACAGTTTACCTTCTTCTTATCTGAAACCTCGGTGACACCATTCTTACAATCTACTTCAAGGCTTGCATCCTTGGTGATTGTTCCTTCTAAAATACTCATGCCATTTAACGTATCAAGTGTACAAACATGAGTTACTTCTACGTTTGTTGCTGAAGCCGACCCATTACAACATTTAAGAAAAACATCATCAGCTTTCAAATTAACAACTTCTACCTTGCCATTGCCCACTTCTACATAAAGCTTACCAATCTCAATATCCGTGATGAGCACTTGATTAGAATCAGATTCAACCTCACAAACTTCCACATCATGTGGCAAACTCACAACAATTTCAGGCATACCCTGAGTAAACCACCTCAGCCAATTCGAAGCTGAGACTTTTTTAGTTTGAATAAGCCTTATAACATTTTGCTCTTCCTCAACCCTAAATATATCTTGTTCACAGTTAACAAAGCTCACACCAAAGGTATCAGCACGTTTCACCGTTAAACGAACATCTTTCGTCTCTGCGATAAACTTCTTATTATCCATTACTTAAGCACCTCCTCGTGCACATACTAATAATCAGGTCTCATTTTAACTTTTGAGCTATATTTTACCACTTCACAGGGTGGGTGTAAAGTGGGTGCACCTTTTAACGTTAACATCCTGTGCACTCAACCCTAGAGCGTCGACACGTTTCCTCAAACAGCCAAATCACGCTCAAAAACCGCGAGAACCCAGATTAAAGCCGCCACGCATTAAACCTTTTAACGATAGCCCTCGCTAAGCCTTGCTACACAAGGGCAAATTTGCACCCACCTAATCAGCCTTTGACATCAATACGACACTCTCGACGTGTGCAGTATTTGGAAAGAGATTTACTAGTGAAATTTTTTCTACACTATACACTTCTTTTAAAGACTTTAAATCTCTTGCTTGGGTTGCTGGGTTGCAGGAGATATAGACTAGTCTTTCTACTGGATTTTCTTTTAAAAAGTTTACTAGTTTTTCATCTAGTCCTTTTCTTGGTGGATCTACTATAATTTTATTTGGTGCAATTTTTTCTTCTTCCCAAAGTTTTTCTATAGTTCCTTCTGCTGGTCCCTGCACAAATCTTGCCTTAATATTATTTTTCTCTGCATTTTCTCTTGCATCATCTACTGCACTTTCAACAATTTCTATTCCTATGACTTCAGGACCAGACTTTGCCACTGAAAGGGATATGGATCCAACTCCACAGTAGAGATCGTAAATCTTATCATCCTCTTTAGGTTCAAGATAGTCTATTGCCTTCTTATATAATTTTTCCGTTGCAGGTCCATTGATTTGAAAGAAGGACTCTGGAGAAATTTTATAATTTATGCCAAGTAGTCTTTCCTCTATTGTGTCGTCCCCATAAATTTTTTCAAACTCTCGTGAGTAGTGAGTCTTATCTTCCTTGTTATAATTTAAGTAAATTGACTTTACTCCTGCATCTATGAGGTTAGACAAGATATCTTTTGTCTCTAGTCTTCCCTTCTTGCTCACAAGTATTAAGAGAATATCTCCCTTGTAATTAGTCCTAATTCCTATTCTCTTTAGGTCCTTTAATTTTTTATAGTCCCACATTATTTTAAGAACTTGATTAGCTGAATCTTTTTGCATAATGCAGGTCTTTATAGGAACAATTTCTTTAGAATTTTTGGCAAAAAGTCCAATCTTTCCATCCTTAACTTGGAACTGCATATTGTTTCTATAATGTGTTTTATATGGAGAGTCAATAACTTCTTCTACTTCTAGGTCAAGGCCAGCAAGTTTATTTAAATTTTTATTTACATCTGCTTCCTTCCATTTTAATTCCTTATCATCAGAATAATTTAGAAAGTCACAGCCACCACAATCTTTAAAATAAGGACAGGGGGATTCCACTCTGTCCTTAGATTTTTTTATTATTTTTAAAATTTCTCCCTTGGCGAAGTTTTTCTTTTTCTTCGTAATTATATACTCTACTTCATCCCCAATGACGCCCCCATTTAAAAATACTGGGCTTCCATTGAGCTTGGTTATGCCAAGACCCTTGAAGTCAAAGTCTATAATTTCTCCCCTAAATTTATTTTCTACCATATCTTAACTCTATTTTTGTATCGTAAATGTTTATCTTCCTATTCTTGTAAAGATTGCCTACTGCTCTTTTGTAGGCTTTTTTGCTTAGACCTGTTACGTCTTTAATTGCTTCTGGATCTGACTTATCTCCTAATTCCAGAACTCCATTGTTATCTTCAAGTATTTCTAAAATTAAGTCTGCATCAGCATCAATTTGCTTGTAGGCTTTTTCTCTTAATGTTAAGGTTATAAAACCTGTTTGAAGAATTCTTTGGACTCTTGCCTCTACTTCTTCTCCAACCTTGTAGATTCCCTTGATTTCTTCTATAGGAATCATACCGTCGTATTTGTTATTAATAGCGACAAAAGCACCTGGTCTACCAATGCTATAGATAGTTCCCTTTACAATGTCATTGACCTTAAAGTTTCCTTCTGTGCTTAGCTTGTCCTTTATATTCATTGTAAGTGCAAGCCTATCGCTCTTGTCGTGGTAAAGATAAAGCAGGTATTCATCGCCAACTGATAATCTTCCAAAGGATTCTTTAAAGGGTAAGAAGATATCCTTGCCAATTCCGTTGTCTACGAAATAACCAACCTTTGCCTTGTCAACAACCTTTAATTTTTTTAATTCTCCCACTTGAGCATAGGGTCTTTTCAAAGTTGCTTCAAAGTCTTCGTGGATGTTATAGACAAAAGCTTCCACTTCTTGTCCTACTTTTAAATCATCTCCTTCTCCTTTTGCAAGATAAACTCTTTCTCCATCTTGGTCTTTAAGACTTACTCTTCCATCTTTTTTAGATGCAACTGTTAATTTTTGTATTTTTCCTAATTCCATGCCTTCTCCTCTATTATCTCTCTACCAATCTCAGTCATACTTTCATACAAATCATCTATTATGCCGTAATCTATATCCTTTAAAGCATCTATCCCATAATAAATAAAAGCTGGATGTTTTAATAAGTTCAAAAATATTTCATAAGCCCTTGCCACTTCTCTGAGATTGTAATACTTAGCCATGAGCATACCAAACTTCACGCACTCTTCATTCCTCGAATCTCTCATAAGTAAAATTGAAAGGCCAATTAATTTACTTTCATCAAATTCTATTTTTTGAAGTAAGAATGTCAAAAAATTTCTCTCTGCTTCAAGAGCCTTTTTATCCTTAAAAAATTCTTCGAATTCTTCAATTGCCTTATTATCTCTTAAATAATAATCATCTAGGGCCTTGTTCAATTCTCTTGTCTTGATGTGATTTATTTTTTCCTCTCCCTTTATGATGCTAAGTTCATAAGATCCATTAGATAGGTTTATATCTTTTATCTCAGAGAGCTTTTCTAAATCAAAATTATTTTCTAGAAGAACTTTATAAATTGACTTATTCTTTTTAAATATATTAAATAGTCCCATAAACTTATTTTATCACAAATGCTTCCATAATATTTATTAAATGAAAAATACTTGTCAATACGCTCACGCTGATTAATCTTAAAAAAATTATTTTATAAACTAACTTAAAATTTCAAAAAAAATAAGAGCCAAAGCTCTTATTAAAAATTTTTTTAAGATTTTTTCTTGTCTTTAGACTTTTTGGAATCCTTACTATCCTTAGACTTCTTTGACTCCTTACTGTCCTTAGACTTTTTTGACTCCTTACTGTCTTTAGACTTCTTGCTAGTCTTACTACTCTTGCTATTATTATCTTCATCATCATCTCTATCATTAGATGAAGTCCCTGTACCAACTACTAGGACCTTACTCTTTGGAACATAGTAAGATTTTGAAATTTCTTTCTTTTCTACTACCTCTCCATTTTTTACAACTTCTTTGTATGTCTTGTAGGAGTACCCATTTTTTCCACTTTCCTTTACCACAGTTTCGCCTTCTGGTAGGGAGTCAGAATATGTTGTCTCTACATCAGGACTTACTACCCCAAGTCTTTCTGGGATTATGTTTATTTTGTAATCTCTGTCAGTGGAATTTCCCAAAACTTTAAAATCAAGTTTTTGCCCGTCAGCTTGAGCCAAGATAATAATTGGATTACTTGTATTATTTTTAAATTTTAAGTCCTTATAGCCCCTTGCCACTGCAGCGTCTGTTCCAAGATCAACATAGTTAATTGGTCTAGAGTGATTGTGCCTTTCAACAATTTCTAAGTCAGATAGGATAAGTGAATTGTACAAGGTTGTTGAAACTTGACAAATTCCTCCACCAATTCCCTTTTCATATTCTCCTCCAACAATAACTGTTGCATTTTTGAAGCCATTAGCTTCACTTATTTCACCCACAATATCATTAAAGGAAATTTCATCTCCTGGTTTTAACTTCATATTGTTGAATTTTTCCGAAGCAAGCTTAATATTTTCTTTCCTATTCTTAATGGAAGAGGAATAATCTGTGCTAAAGTCACCTAAAACTTTATCGATTCCTTGAAAATAATCTGAATGTATTTTTGGTTCTGTATCATAAACAGGAAGATCAATCTTTTCTTTATGCAAGATGTCTGTTTTTAAAAGTCCCTTTGCTTCGTTTAAGTCAAGGTACCTGCCCTTCTCTGATTTTGCTATGCTAATGGTTCCATCTTCATTAAAAATTGGATGGGCATCAAGAGGAATCTTGTGGACTTCTTTAGCTAAGTTATCCAATACAGCATCCTTTTTCCCTTCATCGAAGCTTGACTCTGCTATAATATTTTTCTTAAAGATTAAACTAGATACAATATCAAAATAATTGCCAATAATTCCTTTACTTCTTCCATGATTATAAGCCTGGTTTACTGCATCTTCTAAATTTAATGAGTAACCAAAGTCCCTTAAGGCAATGGGAAGATCTCTATCCCCATAATGGAAATTTATATTTTTACTCTTAATCTTTTCTTCAGTAATTTTTGATACCTTTTTTAGGGCTTCATCCTTAGATAGGTTGGATACATCAACATCTTCAACTTTTACTCCCCTATAAATTCCTGTATTTAGTGATTCACTTGTAAAGTAAATTACTGATACAAAAAACAGCATCAAAAAAATTGCTAGACCTATTAGCGCTTTATTATTTATATTAAAAAACTTATTTCTTAAATTCTTCATTTAAGTCATGTCTCCCCATAATATCTACAAAAATCCTTTATATTGCAAAGATCACATTTAGGACTTCTAGCAGTGCAACATCTTCTTCCATGGAAAATAAATAAGTGATGGGCCTTAGTCCACCTCTTTCTATCAATTTTATTTTCTAAGGCTTTCTCTGTCTTTTCTACATTATTTTCACTAACAAAGCCAATTCTATTCGAAACCCTAAAGACATGAGTATCAACAGCTATAGCAGGGACTCCAAAACAAGTTGATGCTACAACGTTGGCTGTCTTCTTTCCCACTCCAGGAAGCTTCATTAATTCTTTTATAGTTTCAGGTACTTTGCCATTAAATTCTTCCAATATTACATTAGAAGTTGCCTTTATGTTCTTGACCTTGTTTCTGTAAAGACCACATTCTTTTACAAGTCCTTCCAAAGTCTTTATATCCATCTCGGCAAAGTCTTCAGGCTTATTGTATTTTTTAAACATCTCTCCAGTCACCTTATTAACTCTCACATCAGTGCATTGAGCTGATAGGATAGTTGCCACTAAAAGCTCAAAGGGGTTCCTGTGTTCAAGTTCACACTTTGCATCTGGATAAGTCTCTTCTAAGACGTCAAGGCACTTGTCGGCCTCTTCGTGGCTTAAAATTCCCTTCATCTTTATTCCCCTTAATTTTATAATAATTCCCTTTTAATACTTATAATTTCGATTTCACTATAGGAGTCAAAAAAGTTTATCACTTTATCCATAGTTTCTTCAACAACCTTCTGCTCATTAGAGATGGTTGAGAAGGCAATAATAGATTTTTGCCATTTATCATTGTCTCCCACTTCAGCAATTGATATATTAAATCTATTTTTTGATTTTTCAATAATACTTTTAACTACAGACCTCTTGGACTTAAGAGAGTTTGCATTAAAAATAAAAATTTCGCAAGTACAAATTCCTATTATCATAGTAAATATTATAACATGAATATGAAAATATTTTCATATTAAAAAGCCTAAACTGTCTTGAATTCAATCTTCTCTAAAAACATATTAAGCAAATTAAAAGCTGCAAATAACAAAAGTTACTTACAGCTTCATTTTATTTTAAGATTTCTCTTAATTCCTTGTTGTTTTGTTGCCTGATTTTATTTATTTGTTTTCTAGCTTCGTAGCCTTCGATGATTTTTTTCTCTTCAAGACTTTCTCCAATAATTGCTGGAATCTTACCTGGCTCTGCTCCCTTGCACTTAAAAGTTAAGAAACAAAAGGCTGCAAGCTCAGTTTCACCAGTCATAGGAGCTTCTTTAGTAAATTTTGTAAAGACTTCTACAGAAGTGTTTCCCACTCCCGAAATAAAAGTTGTCGCAGTTAAAAAATCTCCTTGGTTAATTGGCTTAAGAAAAGTAAAGTTATCACATGAGATTGTGGCAACTCTTCCCCTTGTGTGTCTTATGACACAAGTACCAGAACTGTGGTCTGCTATCTCGAAAAGTCTTGGTCCATAAAGTGTGCCTCCAGTGTTTAAATCTGTTGGCATGATACCGTAAGTAAAGACTACCTTTGATTCTGAAACTTTTTTTGAATTAGTAGAGATATTTTGCAACTTCAGCACCTAATCTTGCGTTATTTTTTACAAGAGCAATATTTGCTTCAAGAGACTTTCCTTCTGTAACTTCAAGAACCTTGCTTAATAGGAATGGAGTTGTTTCCTTTCCATGAATTCCCTTCTTTTCAGCTTCAACAAGAGCTGTTTCAATTGCCTTATTAATTTTGTCTTCATCCATTGAATCTGATTCTGGAATTGGGTTTGTAAGAAGAATTCCACCAGTTAGACCAAGATCCCATTGAGTGTTTGCGGCTTCTGCTGCTTCCTTTGGAGTCTTAATATTGTAGTCAACTTTAAACTCAGATTTTCTTGTAAAGAAAGCTGGCATGTAGTCAGTTTGGTAACCAAAAACTGGCACACCCTTTGTTTCAAGATATTCAAGAGTAAGTCCAATATCAAGGATTGATTTACAACCTGCACATACTATCATAATGTCATTTGATGCAAGTTCATCAAGGTCTCTTGAAATATCAAATGTTGTTTCAGCGTGTCTGTGAACTCCACCAAGTCCACCTGTAACAAAGATTTTGATTCCAGCAAGCCTTGATGCAATAATTGTTGATGCAACAGTTGTAGCTCCATTAAGTCCACGAGAAACGATGTAAGCAAAGTCTCTTCTTGAAGCCTTGATGATGTCTTTTGAAGTTGCCATAAATTCTAACTCTTCTTCGCTAAGACCGATTTTTATTTTTCCTCCAATTATTGCAGTTGTTGCAGGGACAGCTCCATTTTCCCTAATTATTTCTTCACAAGCCTTAGCTGTTTCAATATTTTGTGGGTAAGGCATTCCGTGAGAAATAATTGTAGATTCAAGAGCAACTACTGGTTTGCCTTCTTCCATAGCTTTTTTTACTTCGTCACTGTACTCAACATATTTTTTTAACATTTCATTAGTAATCATAAATTTCTCCTTTTAAATTATTTTCATTCATATCCTTTGAACATGAGTCTGAACTCATAAGAGCTATCCTAGCCGCAGCTTCTGCTGTAGCCATTCTCTCTTCTATTTCTAGGCCATTGTAGAGTCCATAAGCATAGCCTGCCATAAAGGCATCTCCTGCTCCACTGGCACTTAATACCTTAACTTCTCTTGGCTTTCTCATCATTTTAAAATCTTTTTCAAAATAATACGATCCTTGGCCTCCAGCAGTTATTACAAGACTTTCTAGTCCCTTATTGATTAAGTCTTCTCCAAGCCTATCTATATTATCAGTTTCTAAGCCTGAAAGGGCTTGGGCTTCATAAATATTTACCTTTAAAAAGTAAATCTTATCTAGCAAATCTTTAATCTTAATTACCTTCTTAGTTGAAACCCCATCTATTAAAAACTTGCCCTTTAAGTTTTTTAGGACATAGTCAAGAGTTTCTTCTTCAAGGTTTGTATCCATTACTGTGAACTCAGCGTTCTCAATAATTTTTTTATTTTTCTCTACATAATCCTTGTCTATATTTTTTATAAGTTCCATATCTGATATGGCTACATACATATCTCTAGTTTCATCAAGGATTGCAAGATAGTGTGGAGTGATACCCTCAGTTATTAAAACCCTTGAGCTATCAACATTAATCCTATTGAGCTCAGTCAAAATATTTTTGCCGGCATCGTCTCTTCCCACTACTGATAGGAGACTTGTATTAACTCCAAGCCTTGCTAGGTTCTCACAAATATTTCTTCCAACACCACCACTAGAGTATTCAATTTTACCTGGGTTTGAGTCTCTCTCCTTTAGGTTGTCAAGGGTTGAGCCAGTTATATCCATATTGCAACCGCCAAGTATAGCAACATAGGTGTCCTCTCTTAAGATATAACCCCTGCCCAAGATATAACCCGAAGTCATCAAGTTATTAATATGGGCAGATACACCTGACCTTGTGATCTTTAACTCATCAGCAATTTCTTGCTGAGACATTCCAGGATTTTTTTTCAAAAGATTTATAATTTCTTTCTCTCTTGGAGTCAAAAAAATCACCTCTAATCATTTACTTATATTCTAGTCAAATGATTAGAGGATGTCAATAAATTATAAAAAGTTTTCTTGATTTTTTCTTAGCTTATCTTCTTCTCTTGCTTCCCTGTAGCATCTTCTACAAAGTGGTTCATATTCTTCTACTGCTCCCAGCTCTACCCTCTTGTCACTCTTGATTTTTCTATGAGAAACCCAGGCATCTGTACCGCATTTTTTGCAAACTGCATGGTGCTTGTTAAGGTAGTCAACCTTGGGCATAAGTTCCTTTACTATTTCAAAGGGTTGAGCCATGTAGTCCATATCAAGACCTGCCAAAACAATGGTAATCCCCATATCGAGAATTTTTTCTAAATCTTCTAATACAAGTTCAGGAGTGTCACACAAAAATTGTACTTCATCAATCCCAATAACTTGTGGTGAGTATTTTTCTACATAATCTAATATTTCTTTTATTGATTCTACTTCAACAGCGTCAAGGGAAATCTTGTCATGTGTTACAATTTCACTTTTTGCATACCTCTTATCCATAAGTGGTTTAAAAGCAACCACCCTGTAGTTGGCGATTGAAAACCTCTTTAGATCCTTTTCGAGTGAGCTTGTCTTACCTGAGAACATTGAACCTGTGTGTAAAATCATTCTTCCTCTATATTGATGCATGACCTTATCCCTTATACTCTTCTACTAGTGCTTCTTCTATTACAATGTCATTAATTGGCTTATCCATAAAGCCAACTCTAGTCCTTGCAATGTCATCAACTACATCCATTCCTTCAAAAACTTGTCCAAAGACAGAGTGCTTTCCATCAAGCCAAAAAGCTCCACCCACTTCTTCGTAGGCTTTTACAATTTCTTCAGGATAACCATTTTTTTCTCCAGCTTCTTTCATTTGGGAGATTATATCATCAGATAGCTTGTCCCCTTGAACAATAAAAAATTGAGATCCATTTGTATTAGGACCAGCGTTTGCCATGGAAAGGGCTCCCCTAAAGTTTCTAAAGTTAACATCAAACTCATCCTTAAAAGGTTTATTCCACTTACTTTCTCCTCCACGACCTGTTCCACTTGGGTCTCCACCTTGGATCATAAAGTTTTCTATAACCCTATGAAAAATTATTCCGTCGTAGTACTTGTCTTCTATAAGTGAAATGAAGTTTTCAACAGCAAGGGGTGCTGCTTCTTCAAATAATCTAATCTTAATATCGCCTTTATTAGTCTTTAGCACTGCAACTTTTTCTCCAATTGCAGGTTTTTCAAATTGTTTTAACATTCTATCTCCCTTTCATAAATAACTTTTCATATTAATTCTAAAACCTTTAGTCTTTTTTCGCAAATAATAATACATAAAAGTTAAAGATATTCCTTTTAAAACTGATGATAGGGTCATCGCCGTCCATATTCCATTTACATGTAAAACTTGCATTAATAAAAGAGCCATGGGAATCCTTAACACATTAAATACCATAGAATTTATAGCAGGATACCTCGTGAGGCCAAGTCCATTTAACATACCTGTAGTACCAATTTCTAAAGTCATAAAGTATTGCGAAAAAGCTAGAATTTTTAAATAATCTATACCGGCTACAATTGCATGGGGGTCTTTAGGTATAAAGAGTCTAAATAAATTTTCTGCAAAGAAAAATAAGAGGACTGTAGCAAAAATTCCAATTATGTTTATAATCTTCAAGGCCTCTCTTCTTCCATGATGAAGCCTTTCATAATTTTTTGCTCCAAAGTTTTGACCAAAAAATGCAGAGAAGGCAACTGCAAAACCATCAGCAGTCATCCAGGAAATAGACTCTATTTGTGATCCAATAGAATAAACAGCAATGTAAAGAGCTCCAAAGCTCGCTATATATCTATTTAATATCATACTCACTGAAGCGTGAATTAAAGACTGGAGTGATGCAGGCAATCCAAGATTTAGAATTGATTTAAAGTAAGAGCTTTCAGGCATCTTAAAATAATTTGTCCTCACAAATATTTCTCTATTTACTACTCCAACGTAAAAATACAATAGGCTCGATACCATCTGAGCAAGAACAGTGGCATAGGCTGCTCCCTTTATTCCCATTTCTGGAAATATCCAAATTCCAAAGATGAAAAAGGGATCCAGGATTAAATTTATAATTAAGGAAATAATTGAAATCTTAAAGGGTGTTATTGAATTTCCCTTAGCAAAAAAAGCTGAAGATAAGATTGGATTTAAAAAAGTAAAAATAAGTCCTCCACTGACAATTAATAAATAATCAATTGCCATAGTATGGACAGATTCTTCAAGTCTATAAAAGCCAATAATATTATTTCTCATACTTATGTATAAGGTCATTAAACCTATACAAAAAATTAAATTAATTACAAATCCTGCTATCCAAACTTTTTTTGACGATTCCTCATCATTCCTTCCAAAGGCCTGAGACAGTCCAACAGAAACTCCTGTCTTGGCAACAAGGGTTATGGCCTGAGCCATCCAAACTAAAAAGGAACAGGCCCCTACAGCAGCTACTGCTTCTGTAGAGAGTCGTCCCAACCACATTAAATCTACAAGAGAATATGCCATTTGAACAAAGGCTGTTCCCATTAGCGGCAAAGCCATTTTTAATAGGGCAGAAAAAATATTTCCCCTTAGTAAATTGACTTCCCTCATTTATTAACAATCACCTTGATCTGTAATAATTATTGGACCATCCTTTGTAATTGCAATTTGGTGCTCATATTGGGCTGAAAGAGAGCCGTCCTTTGTCCTTGCTGTCCAACCATTATCGTCAATGGTAAGTTCCTTCTTGCCCATATTTATCATTGGTTCAATAGTAAATACCATTCCCTCTTGGATTCTAAGACCACGTCCAGGCTTTCCATAGTGGAGAACTTGTGGGTCTTCATGCATTTCTTGTCCAATGCCATGACCAACAAATTCTCTTACTACAGAATAGCCATTGTCTTCAGCGTGTTTTTGTACTGCTGCTCCAATATCGCCAAGTCTATTTCCAATTACAGCTTTTTCTATTCCCTTATACATTGCTTCACGAGTTACTCTTAAAAGTTTTTTTGCGTCAGGTGAAACATTGCCCACTTCATAGGACCAAGCTGAATCGGCAAGCCATCCATCCACATTTACAACCATATCAACTGTAATTATATCTCCATCTTTTAATTCATATTCAGTTGGAAATCCATGGCAAATTTCATCATTAACAGAGGCACAAACTGAATAAGGATAGCCTTCGTAACCCTTTTGTTCAGGATAGGCTCCTCTTTCCTTTAAATAATTTTCCACGAATCTGTCGATTTCAATTGTCTTAACACCAGGCTTAATAAAATCTCTAAGCTTGTGGTGAACGTCTGATAAAACCCTACCAGCAACTTGCATTTTCTTAATTTCCTCTTCTGTTTTTATAATTATCATTTTAACTCCTTTACTATTTCGCTTAAATCATCGTCCTTCAATGCCCAGTGATAGGCATCTGGATTTATATCTATAGCTTTAATAATCTCTTCTTTAGCCAAGTCATCTCTCCCAAGCAAGTGGAAGGAGCAGGCCTTGTTATAGTGAAGATTTACCGACTTTGGAAAATCTATAAGTCCCCTGTTTAATATATCAATAGCAGCTTTATAGTCCTTTTCTTCAATGTAAATTGCTGACATATTTAAAAATAAAAAGGGATTTTCAAATTTTCCTATGGCATCATAATAATATTTAAGTGCCAGCTTGTTGTCGCCCTTCTTTTTACTAAGGACACCCATATTATAGATGGCTCTCCCATAATCTTGTTTAATATCTAATGATTTTTTTACATAATTTTCTGCCAGTTCATTTTCATTTAGAACTTCATAGATAGATCCCAAGTCATTGTAGGCTACAAAATCAAATTCATCTATGTCAATAACTTTTTTAAATTCATCTATGGCAAGCCTACTCTCTCCCATTTTGTCATAGGCATGAGCCAAGTAATAGTGAGCCCTGTCATAATTATCATCTAAGTCAATGGCTCTTTTATAATTTTCTATAGAGTAGCCTGTGTCTCCACCCTCGAAGTCATTGGTAATGGCAAGTCCATAATAGGCACCAGGCATTTCCTTTAAGTCCAAAATTTTTTCAAAATAATTTTTTGCCTCATTATAAACTTCTTTTTTTAGATAAATATCAGCTAACTCAAAGTAAACTGAAATTCTTTCATCAATGTCTTTGGTAGATGTAAAGTTAAGCGACCTTAGTAAAAGGTCCTCAGCCTTATCATAATCGCCATCTAATAAAAAGTCTTCTGCTAAAATTAAATAGTTTTTAAATTTTAAGTCCATTAAAAAACCTCAATTCCTATTCTATTATATAGTATTTTTTTCAATTTCACAGAGATAGAAATAATTTTTAATTAAATATATAATGAATGTGGTGATAAGTGTGAGAAGATTTTTATCCTTTAATGACTTTTTTAAAGAATACTTTGGAGGCAAGACTGTCAAGCTTTCTCTTGATGGCGGTTTTTCTTGTCCCAACAGAGATGGCAGACTGTCAAATACTGGTTGTATCTTCTGTTCTGATGAAGGCAGTGGAGAGTTCGCTGGGTCAAAGTATTTAAGTATAGAGGAACAAATTGAAAGTCAAAAAAAGTTTTTAAAAAATAAATGGAAGGCTGAAAACTACATAGCCTACTTTCAAAATTTTACAAACACCTATGGGGACCTTGATGATTTAAAAAGAATTTATGATCAAGTCGTAGCTCGTGACGATATAAGAGGAATTTCTATTGCAACTAGGTGCGACTGTCTTGATGATGAGAAGATTGAGTATTTAAAAGAAATCTCTGAGAAAAAAACACTTTGGCTAGAACTTGGTATGCAAACAGTTAATGAAGATACCATTAAGCTAATTAATCGTGGCTACTCTCATAAGCTTTTTGATGATACTATAAATAAGTTAAAGAACGCTAATATTTTATATTTAATTCATGCTATCTTTGGACTTCCCTATGAAGATCAAAGGGACTTCGAGAAAACAATTAATTATATAAAAGACATTGCACCCTTTGGAGTGAAGTTTCACAATTTATACATCTTAAAGGATTCACCCATCTATAATCTATACAAGAATAAAAATTTTAAAATTCTTTCGAAAGAGGAATATGTTGATCTTATTCTTAGAGCCCTAGATAGGATTGACGAGAATACTGTAGTCCACAGGATAACAGGTGACCCACCAAAGTCAAAACTTTATGAACCTAAGTGGTGTGCTGACAAGTTGTCTGTGATTTCTGAAATCGACAAGGCTTTAAAGGAAAGTAATAAAAAAATAATTTCTCAAGATGAGATAATAAAAATCGTACATTATTGGAAGGATAAGGATAGGGCTTTTTACCAGCCTTCTTAAATTTTATCTTATACTGGTGTATAATGTATAAAGATATAGCGACTAAATAAATTTATGGATAAAAGGAGAAACATGAAAAATATTCCTAGAGATATAATAAAAAAATATAAAGTTAAGTTTGTAATTCTTGGTTCCGATGAAAATGCCTATGGGATTGCTCGTATTTTAAATGACAACTATGGTCTAATCTCCACAGTTTTTTGTCAAAAGGCCCTTCCTGCTACAGACAATTCAAAGATTCTTGATAGAAAGATTATAAAAAACTTTTCTGATAATGAAGTTTTTGTAAATGAAATGATAAAATTTGCAGAAGCTAATAAAGATGCCAGCCTGATTACAATTCCATGCGGTGACGAGTATTCCAAGTTGCTATCAAACAACAAGGAAAAGATAAAACAATATTACAAGTTTAATACGCCATCAACAGACTTAAATGAAAGGCTTGAAAATAAAATTGATTTTTATAATACCTGCGAAGAACTTGGCATACCCTATCCTAAATTTGCGATAATAAATTCTTCTAAGGAAATTAAAGACCTTGATTTGAAATTTCCACTTATACTTAAGCCCAACGATTCTATTTCCTATGTGAAATTATCTTTTCCAAATAAGTATAAGGTCTACACAATATCTGACTATAAAGAACTTGAGTCCGTTGTAAAAACTATTTACGATGACAACCACTATGAAGGTACAATGCTTGTTCAAGAATTTATTCCTGGTCCTGCATCAAACCAAGCCTCCTTTAACGCCTACTGTGACAAGAATGGAAAAGTTAGGATGATGGTTTATGGTCAAATTCTTCTTGCCGATCCACTTCCACTAAGGATTGGAAATAATGATGCGATTTATACAAGATATATGCCAGAACTTTTTAAATTCTATAAAGAAAAGTTAGAGTCAATTCACTACACTGGCTTTTCAAACATAGACTTAAAATACGATCCACGAGACAATAGCTTCAAGGCCTTTGAGATGAACCTAAGACTTCCACAAAGTCACTACTTTATGGCTGCTGGTGGCGTAAATGTTCTTGATTTTTACATTCGTGACCTCTTAGACCTTGGCTTTGAAGAAGAGGTTTATTACCACAAGGATACTTCAAAAATTTGGATAAATGCCCATCCAAAACTTTTAAAAGAATACACAAATAAAAAATACCACAAGACAATTGATAAGCTTTTAAGGAATGGCTATGAATTTACAATTAACAACAAAAAGGACTTTAGCCTTTCTAGAGAAATAACTTATCTAAAGAGAAAATATGGATCAATAAAGCATTACAAAATGTATTATAAATTAGAAAAATAAAAATTTACCAGCTCTTTGATATGGAGCTGGTTTTTCTTTGACCTTAAATGTTAAGTATTAAATTAATATTTAAGAGCTAACTATAATTTACTTTCTAATTCTTATTTAAAATTTTAAATTCACAAGTGTTTTTAATATTATAAAAGAAAAACCCAGGCTTCTTAAAGCTTGGGCTTAATCTTAATCTCTCGACTGAATGATAAAGGCTGAGCCAGAATTGATTTTTATAGTAGCACTATCTCCCACCATTTCATTACTAACTCCCCTGCTAGGATTTTCTGAATTAATTTCGAGGTTTTCTACTTCGTAATAAAGCCCCTTAGTTGTAAAGTTCATCCTATCACCAGCATTTATTAAAGAAAAATATTTTTTATTGTTTTTTATGAAGTCATAAGTTCCTTCTTCTACATAAATAACTTCATTATAATCATCTTCTATTTTTGCCTTTATCTTCTTATTATATAATTTTTTAAGGTTTAATAGGTTAGCAAGTTCGTGGTCAAGTCTTGTTCCCAGTGCACCAAGAATAACAATATCCTTGTAGCCTTCATCAACTAAGTAAGATAAGGCCAGCTCTGTGTCAGTGAAATCTTTTTTAGCAGGAAACTTTTTAACTTCTATCTTGTGTTCCTTAATATAAGTTAGGGCTTCCTCTCCAATAGAATCAAGATCACCTAATAGAAGATTGGCTCCTAAATCATACTTCATAAGAAGTCTCGCGCCACCATCTGCTACAATTATAAACCTATCAAGATGCTTTTCTATTAGTTCTTTAGAAACTTGCCTGCCACCAGAAATTAATAATGCTTTTTTCATAACAATTCCTTAAATGCCTTTATATTTTCCCTAGTCTTATTTTTTTGAAAAATTGCAGAGCCTGCAACAAGTATATCAGCTCCAGCCTTTAGAACTTCTCTTGCGTTGTCTAGCTTAACCCCACCATCAACTTCAATTAGGGTCTTGAGCTTTCTTTCTTCAATCATCTTCTTTACTTCAGATATTTTTCTAAGAGCAGATGGGATAAATTTTTGTCCACCAAAGCCTGGATTAACACTCATAATTAAGACTAAGTCAAGCTTGTCTAAAGTATAATCTAAGACTTCAAGACTGTCTGATGGATTAAGGGCAAGACCTGCCTTTATACCATGAGACTTAATAAGTGAAAGTGTCCTATCAAGGTGCTTGGTTGTACTTGGATGGATTGTTATAATGTCCGAGCCTGCATTTTTAAAATCCTCAATGAAATTTTCTGGTCTTTCAATCATTAGGTGGGTGTCAAAGGGAATATCTGTTAAAGGCCTCAAGGATTTCACTATACCAGGACCATAGGAAATATTTGGCACATAGTTCCCATCCATGATATCAAGGTGAAGAAAGTCAACTTTCTCTTCCTTGAGTATCTCTATTTCTTTTTCTAAATTTGTAAAATCTGCTGAGAGTAGTGATGGTGAAATCATTAGTATTCTCCTTTGCTTTTTAATTCTTCAAAAATGTATAAGTAGTTATCGTATCTTTCTTTTTCAATTTTTCCAGCTTTAAGAGCTTGCTTAACCCCACACTGTGGTTCTCTTATGTGGTTGCAGTTGTTAAACTTACAAGATGAATATTTTTCAAATTCTCTAAAATAATTTTTTAAATCATCACTGTTAATATTTAAGTTTAAGGAAGAAAAGCCTGGTGTGTCAAAGATATATATATCATCCTTAAATAGGATTTCTGTGTGTCTTGTTGTGTGCTTACCTCTTCTCGTCTTGTCAGAGACTTTCCCGACTTCAAGGTCCTTGTCCAATATCCTAGAAGTAATCGTTGACTTGCCTGCACCACTAACTCCACATAGGGCAACTGTCTTTCCCCTTATATAATCTCTTAAGTCTTCTATAGAATCGTCCTTGTCAGATATCATAAAGGTTTTAAATCCAGAGTTCTCATAAAGACTTGCAAGTTTCTTGCTCACTTCCCTATCTAGATCACACTTATTTATTATAATAGCCACATCAATGTCTTGGTACTCTGCCTGTATAATAGTCTTGTCTATTGTCATTAAATTATATTTTGGATCCATAACAGGAACCACAACTAGAGCCATGTCAACATTGGCTACCTTTGGCCTTGTGAGCATATTTTTTCTGGGATATACTTTTTCAATATATCCCAGAGTCTTTTCTTCATATTTAAATTCTACCTTGTCACCAACTATTGGCTCCACCTTGGAATGTCTAAAATTTCCTCTTGCCCTAGTCTCATAAACTTGTCCCTCAGCAAGAATGTAGTAAAAACCACCAGTTAGTTTAATTATCTTTCCAATCATTATCTTATCTTTTCAGTTTTTACAAGGTTGCCATCAACATATATGTTGTAATCACCAGGACCTATAAGTTCAACACTTGCAACGTCCCCAGCTTCAACATTGTAGTTCCATACAGTTTGACCTCCTGTTTTATTTCCATTGCCATCTCTTACCCTGTCAGCAGAAACCTTGTGGCTATCTCCATCATCAGGAACCTTAATCTTTATATGATTTACCTTGTTAAAATTATCATCCTTGTTGTTATCGTCACTATTTTTATCTTCATTCCTATCATCAGAATCTGTTTTAGGTCCCTTTGATACATAAAGTGTGACAGTTGATCCCTTTTCTACACTTGTTTTTGACTTTGGATCCATATCATAAACTTGACCCTCAGAAACCTTGTTACTATATCCGTTTTCTATAACAACAGTTAGTCCAAGACTCTTTAATTGATTTACAACAACATCTTGGTCCATACCCTTGTAGTCGCCTAAAACAACTGGAGTCTTGTCAGCCCCCTTAGATACAATAAGTTTTACAGCTGTTCCTCTTTTTACTGAGTAACCTCCATCAGGGTTTGAATAAATGACCTTACCTTCTTCAACAGTGTCATTAAATTCTTCTTCTACAGAACCTAATTTTAGTGAATTTTCTTCAAGTAATTTTTTTGCTTCATCTTCTGACAATCCCTTAAGTGGTGGGACTGGTACAGAATCTGGGAGTTCATTAATTTCAAGTGTAACTGTGCTTCCTTTTTCAACAGTAGTTCCTTCTTCTGGATTTTGTCCTAATACCACTCCATCAGGCTCATTTTCATTTTCCACGGTATTAACATCTAATACTAAGCCCTGAGCCTCTATAAGTTCCTTGGCTTCTTCACGTGTCTTTCCAATGTAATTTTCAATAGCGATTTTTTCAACTACGTCACCAGACTTCATACCCTTTATTGCCTTTGGAACTACATAAATTAAGAGAGCAATAATTACAATAGCCGAGAATATCCCCAATAGGGCTGGAGCCACAGATTTTTTCTTTTTTAGAACTTTTTTTGGTTTGTTAGGTCTTTTGGCATCCAAATTATTTGAGTGATTCCTATTTGGCCTTCTATTAACAGGTGGAGTGACAACTGTTGCATCCTCATCTTCTTCGTAAACTCTATTTACTGAGAAAGTCTTTGCCCCCATTGTGTAATCTTTAATGTCCTTAATAAGTTCAAAGACATCCTTATATCTATGATCTGGATCTTTTTCAGTCATCTTTAAAACTAAGGCATCAACAGATGGGTCAAGACTCTTAATAAATTCAGAAGGTCTTGGCATCTGAGATTGTACTTGCATCAAAGCAACAGATACAGGGTTATCTGCATCAAAAGGCAACCTACCAGTTAACATTTCAAAAAGAACTATACCCAGAGAATAAATATCAGACCTATTATCTACCTTTGCACCTCTAGCTTGTTCTGGTGAAAAATAGTGAACAGAACCCATAACAGCATTTGTAGCTGTCACAGTTGTGTTGTCTGCTACTCTCGCTATTCCAAAGTCTGTAACCTTTATCCTATCATCCCTTGTGACCATAATATTTTGAGACTTTATATCTCTGTGGACTATATGCTTAGAGTGGGCAACTTTAAGGGCTTCGGCAATTTGTATGCAGTAGTTTAAGGCCCTCTTTTCAGAAAGTCTTCCTTCATCATTAATTAAGTCCTTAAGAGTTTTTCCATCAATATATTCCATAACAATGTAGTGGACTTCCTTATCTTGAATCTTTTCAGTCCCAACATCATAAATGCTAACTATATTTGGGTGAGAGATGCTTGCTGCTGCAAGTGACTCTCTCTTAAATTTTCTTATAAAATTGTTATCTTCATTATATTCTAATTTTAGAACCTTAATGGCAACTATCCTATCAAGTTTGCTGTCATGAGCCTTAAATACATTGCCCATACCACCAGTGCCAATTTTTTCTAATATTTCGTATCTATTTCCTAAAATTTTATTAATCATTGCCCACCTACTCATTAAATACTAAAATAAATGTAATATTATCCATGCCACCATTTTTTAGGGCTAAGTCAAGAAGCATATCCCTAGCTTCTTCAGGGCTGTTCTCTTTTACAATCTTAAATATATCCTCATCAGGAACCATATTTGTTAGCCCGTCTGAACAAAATAAAAATACATCCTTATCCTTAATGTTAAGAGTGTTAACTATAACCTCTATATCAGATGTGGTCCCCATAGCCTTAGTTAAGACATTTTTCTTGGGGTGATTTTTTGCTTCTTCTTCCGTAATTTCTCCAATTTCAATTAGATAATTTACAAAGGAATCATCTTGAGTTATTTGTTCCATGTCTTCATTTATCCTGTAGATTCTAGAATCTCCTATATTAGAATAAATAAGAACATTATCCAAAATAAGTCCACTTGATAAAGTGGTTCCCATTCCCCTATAATCTTCATTTTCTTGGGAGCTTTCATAAATTTTTTTATTGGCATCTCTAATTGAAGAAGAAAGAATCTCTATTGCATCATCAATGCTTACTACCTCTCTTTCACTTGCAAAATCTTCACCAATTATTTCCGTTGCCATCTTAGATGCTCTTTCACCTGCAAGATGGCCTCCCATTCCATCAGCTAATAGATATAAGTTTTTTGACTCATTTACATAAAATGAATCTTCGTTGTTTTTTCTGTAGTTACCTACATTTGTTGCTGATACTACTTTCATTCATTTCACCTCGATCTTACGCCTAAGTTGTCCACATGAGGCACTGATGTCGCTACCTAGTTCTCTTCTTATCGTTACATTAAATCCCTTTTTCTCAAGCTTGTTTTTGAAGTCATTAATTTCGGCCTTAGAAGGCCTCTTCTCATTGAATTCTTCTATGGGATTTAAGGGAATTAAATTTACGTGACACTTTAAATTTTTTGCAAAATTATATAGGTCATCAATATTTTTAAATCCATCATTTTGATTTTTTATCATTGTGTATTCAAAGGTAATCCTATTATTAGTCTTATCTACATAATATTCCAAGGATTTCTTTAGTTCAGCAAGATTAAAACGCCTATTAATTGGCATAAGTGCTGACCTATCTTTGTCATTCGTTTGATGTAGACTTACTGCCAGGTTAATTGGAAGATTTAAGTCTGCAAGATTATAAATCTTATCGGCAACTCCACAAGTTGAAATTGTAATATTCCTATAAGATGTATTATGACCCTTCTCGCTGTGAAGAAGTTTTATAAATCTAATCACTTCATCAAAGTTATCAAGGGGCTCGCCACTTCCCATTAATATAAAATTTGAAATCTTTATATTATATTTATTTTCGATTTCATAAACCTGACCAAGCATTTCACCAGCACTAAGGTTTCTCACAAGTCCCGACTTTGTTGAAGCACAAAAATCGCAACCCATTCTGCAACCAACTTGAGTAGATACACATTGAGAATAACCATGCTTGTACTCCATTAAGACACCCTCAATTAGGTTTCCATCCTTTAGTCTAAAGAGCATCTTTTTTGTTTCATCTAGGTCTGAATCGAAACTTTTAAATATTTCTATTTTATTTACTTCTTCATCTTTTATAAATGAGATGGCCTTTGCCGAAAGATTTGAATTCTCCACATCATATCTTTTTTTATCGTGGAAAAAAGTAAAAAGTTGCGTGCCTCTAAAGGTCTTCTCTTTTCTATCTTCAAAAAATTTGCGCAGTTCATCTTCATACATAGAATTTAATTCCATTAAAACCACCTATTCATCTAATCATTATACCATTAGACATCTACAAATAAAAAGAGATTTAATGAAATTAATCAAATACAAAAAAGACTGCGAAAAATTTTCACAGTCTTGATTAGTTTATGAAGTTTTTTCTAAGAGACAAATGGAAAAACCATCTGAACCTTCAACTGATGGGAAAAGTTTTAAGACATCCTTGTCTCTTAATTTTTTTATTTTAAAGTTCTCGTTCTCTTTTAAAAAGTTATCAATTACATCTTCGTTCTCAGTCTTTGATAGAGAACAAGTCGAGTAGAGTAAGAGTCCTTTTTCTTTTACATATTCTTTAGCCTTGTTTAAAATTTCTAATTGAATTAGTCCAAGTTCCTTTAAGTCCTCAATGCCTTTATTCCATTTTATGTCTGGCTTCTTCCTATAAAGACCAATGCCAGAACAAGGTGCATCAACTAAGACGTAGTCAAATTTATTAATAAACTCTTCCTTCAAGACTCTGGCATCATTAATCATTGGTGATATGTTTTTGCAACCGAGTCTCTCTGCATTTTCTTTTATTAATTTAATTTTTCCCTTGGACTTATCGCAAGCAACAATTTCTCCTGTGTTATCCATAAGCTCTGATAGGTGACTTGTCTTCCCACCAGGTGCTGCACAAAGATCAAGAACCTTTGAATCCTTGCTTGGATTTAAAAATGTAGAAACTAAAATGGAGCCTAAGTCTTGGACATAGAAGTGACCTTTGTCAAAAAATTCTGTGTCTATAATTCCATTGGGATTTAAAACATTTAAGGCATTCTTATAAGTTGTCTCTTCGATGCCAAAGCCAGCCTTGGTTAAGTTTTTAATAAGTTCATCCCTATTAGTTTTTAAAGTGTTAACCCTAATAGTAAAGGGTGGCTTTTCGTTATTAGACTTAAGGAGTTTTTTTGTAAATTCTTCTCCATAGTTTTCATAAAAATACTCTGTATAAAATCTTGGATGAGAATAATAAGTTGAGAGATTATCTATTGAGTTCTTCAAGGTAACTTGAAGAGGTTTCTTTTTTGAAATACTTCTTAGAATTCCATTGGTGAAAGAAATCGAACCCTTGTTGCCATAAATTTTTGCAAGATTTACAGATTCATCAACAATGGAGTAATCAGGAACCTTGTCGAGAAAATACATTTGATAAATAGCCATCTCCAAGATACTAAGTATAATTTTGTGAATCCTATTGAAGCTAACTTTAGAATTTTCTCTTATAACGTAGTCTAAGTAACTTTTATTTCTCACAACCCCCGTACTTATTTCTTTAATGAAGGCAAAGTCTCTTTCATCAATATTTGATTTTTTTAAAATTTCTAAACTTTCCTCTAAAAATGTCCCCTTATAGAGGACATCATTAATTATTTGTAGTGCTTTATCTCTGGCGTTCTTCATTAATCTCTTCTTCCAAATATACTAAGTAATCTCAAAAATTGTCCAATTGCAACTAAAGTAGATGCAACGTATGTTAGTGCCGCTGCACTTAAAACTTCTCTTGTGCCCTTTAAATCTTCTTCAGATATAATTCCCATAGCAAGCTCTTCTTTCGCCCTATTGGATGCGTTAAACTCAACAGGCAAGGTAACTATTTGAAATAAAACTACAAAGAAGAATAGAGCAATGCCTAACTTGGTAAAAAATATAGAGAAGAAAAAGCCTAGTATTATTAAAAAGAAGGAGACCTGTGTGCCAAGATTTGCAAGTGGAACTAGGGCTGCTCTAAACTTTAAAGGAGCATAGTCCACTGAATCTTGAATGGCATGACCAACTTCATGGGCTGCAATAGAAACTGATGCAATTGAATTTTTATAATAAACATCTCTTGATAGGTTTAAAGTTTTATCTCTAGGATCATAGTGATCCGAAAGTTTCCCATCAACCATCCTAATACTTACATTAGAAAGTCCATTTCTATCTAAAATTTCCCTGGCAACTTCTGCGCCACTTAAATTTGTTGACGCTGGAATTTTTTTATATTTTTCATAGGCAGAGCTAATTTTTGCCTGTGCATACATGGCTAGAATTAAGCCTGGTAGTATATAAATTAAATAAGAGAAATCATAAGCATAAAAATATGGTCCAAACATTATTTTCCTCCAATCACATAATTTTCTTGGAATTTATTTCCTCGTAAAAAATCATCTATTCCCATTGCTCTTTTTCCTGGTGCTTGTATTTCTTTAACAGAGATTGCCCCATCACCTGTTTTAATTATTAATTCTTTGTCTGATTTTATAATTGTACCTGCTTCTTTTTCACAATTATCATCAAGTTTTTCTGCCTTGTAAATCTTATAGAACTTATCATCATATTTGAACCTTACTCCATAGTGTGGACTAAGACCCCTTATTTTATTTACGATGTTTAAAGAAGTGGCATTAAAATCTAAGTCTAAATCATTTTTTAATATCTTACTAGCATAAGATTTTTTTGCTTCATCTTGTTCTATAAATTTTACTGGTCCTTTAGAAGCTTCTAGGATAAATTCTTCTAGTAAATCTGCACCCATTTGTGAAAGTTTATCTTCAAGTTCTCCTGCATTCATATCTCCAATTTCAATTTCTTTCGCAGCGGAAACTGGTCCGGCATCAAGACCTTCTTCAACCTTCATTAGGCTGACCCCAGTCTTTGAGTGGCCTTCCATAATGACCCTATTAATTGGTGCTGCCCCTCTTAGATAAGGTAAAAGGGAAGCGTGAACATTTACTATATATTTCTTTGGCAGGTCTATTATAGCTTGGCTTAAAATTTGACCATAAGCAACAACAACAATAATATCAGCTTGAACTTGTCTTAATTTCTCAATTGCTTCAGGAGAATTTACATCTGCTGGTTGGAAAACTTCAAGTCCAAGTTCCTCTGCCTTTTCTTTTACGGGAGTTTTAGTAAACTTTTTTCCCCTGCCCTTTCTCTTATCTTCTTGAGATACTACAAGGGCAACTTCTCCTAACTTATTTAATCTTTCCAAAATGGGAACAGAAAATTCAGGAGTTCCCATAAAGATAAACTTCATTATTCACCACTCTCCACTTCATACATTTCTATTGCCTTGTCTGTATAAAGTATTCCATTAAGGTGGTCTGTCTCGTGTTGAATAATCCTAGCCAAAAAGTTTTCTGCTTCCATAATAATCTCTTGACCTTCTAAGTCATTGTACTTCACCTTAATGTGTTTTGCCCTTTTAACTGTCCCTTGTTTCCCAGGAACTGAAAGGCATCCTTCCATTGAGACTTCTTCTCCATCTTTTTCTATAATTTCAGGATTTATCATATAAAATCTCATGGGCTTTTCGCCTTCTTCTTCCTCGTCTTCCCTATTGTCAACAACAATTAATCTCTTAAGGATTCCTATTTGAGGGGCAGCAAGACCTACTCCATAGGCCATATCCATGGTTTCGTACATATCCTCTATTAAAAGTTTTAATCTATCATTGTAATTAGTAACTATTTTTGATGTTTTCCTAAGAATTGGATCTTCATCTGTTCTAATTTTTCTTATTGCCATTAAATCACCTAAAATTCTATATTTAATATTATTTTTCTTTCATCTTCTATCTTGCTGTTAATTATTACCCTATTAAGACCCTCTATTAACAAAGCCAGGTCCTTAGGCTTTACCTTAAGGGAAAATTTAGTCTTGTTTATATTCTTTATTTTAGGCATCTTGATAAATTTTGTTACCATGATACCCATTCCCTTTAAGTCAATAGACATTTGTTGTAAAAATTTTTCTGCCCAAACTTGAGTTAGATTTTCATCGTAAGATGAAAATTCAAGTTCAATTAATTTTGTGTAAGGAGGATACAAAAAAGTCTTTCTCTCTTCAATTTCATACTCGTAGAAGTCTTCATAATCTCCCTTAGCAGAGTAATTTATAACTTCACTGTCGGGACTGTAGGTTTGAATTATAACTTGTCCCTTCTTTGATGCACGTCCTGCCCTTCCTGCGACTTGAGTTATAAGTTGGAAGGTTCTTTCCCTTGCCTTGTAATCAGAAATGTATAGAGATAAATCTGCTGCGACTATGCCAACAAGAGTTACATCTTCAAAGTCAAAGCCCTTAGATACCATTTGAGTTCCTATAATAACATCAGCTTCCTTATTCTTTATCTTCTCATAAAATTCATTAAAGGAATCTTTCTTGCCAGTTGTGTCCCTATCCATCCTTAAGACCCTAGCTTCTGGAAAATATTTTTTGACTTCTTCCTCTACCCTTTGAGTTCCAACTCCAAATTGTTTTATGAATTTAGACCCGCATGAAGGACATAACTTAGGCAGTGGTTTTGTCTTTCCACAATAGTGACATATTAGTCTATTCTTTGATTTGTGATAAGTCATAGATATGTCACAGTCATCACACTTTATAACTTCCCCGCAAGACCTGCAAGAAATAAAATTAGAAAAGCCCCTCCTATTTAAAAACAATATAACTTGTTCCTTATTCTTTAACTTTTCTTCTATAGCTTTTTTTAAGTCTCTACTAAATATTGAGACGTTTCCCATAATAAGTTCGTCTCTCATGTCAACTATTTCTGTATCTGGGAGGAAGGCTCCTTTCTTGGCCCTGTTTTTTAATTGGCAAAGATTATAAAATCCCTTCTTAGCATAAAAATATGATTCCACAGAAGGAGTTGCAGATCCAAGAACTACCTTACCCCTATCCTTCATCCTATTAATAGCAGCTTCTATAGTATCATACTTTAAATTGTCATGGAATTCATAAGAAGAGTCGTGAGCTTCGTCAACAATAACCATTTTTAAATTTTTAAAAGGTACAAAGACAGCAGATCTCACTCCAACGACAACCTTTACTTGGTCATTTAAAACCTTTCTGTATTCATCATATCTTTCACCTGAAGATAACTTAGAATGAATTATTGCCACATCCTTGCCAAACCAAGATTTAAACCTTTCAATCATTTGTGGTGTCAAACCAATTTCTGGTACAAGGACAATAACTTGTCCACCATCTTCTATGACTCTTGATGTTAGATTCAAATAAACTTCAGTCTTACCGGACCCAGTGAGGCCATGGAGTAGTGATACAACTTTGTCAGTCTCTTCTATACTTTTTAAAGCTTCTTGCTGCTCATCATTTAATGCCAACTTATTTTTCTTATAAGGATTTTCTAGAGGTTCTCTATTAACTTCTTTTTTATATTCTTCTATTAAGTTTCTTTTTATTAAAGTCTTTATTGGAGAATAAGATATATTTAGACCTGTCATAGCATCCACTCGAGAGATATCTTTCTTATCTTTTATAAAATTAAAAACCTGAGCTTGTTTTTCACTAATGCCCTCAAGATTTTTTGAATCAAAATTCTCTGAAACTTTTAAATAATTAACAAGTTTTGGCTTTATAGCTACTAGCGAATCATAAATATATTTTAGATAGCCCTTGGCCCTTAGTCTCTTAATAATAATTTTTTCATCTTCACTTAAGTCTTCAAAATATTTTGACAGGTCAATAGAGTTTAAGTCCTCTAGGTCCTTGCCATGAGGATACTTCTCAACAAGGATTTTCTTTTTAATTTTTTGTAGGTTTCCAGGAGGTAGGATTGGAGAAAAGGCCTTTGAATAACCTACGAGGTATCTTTCCTTCATCCATAATCCAAGTTTAATTATGTCTTCAGAAATTATTGGTTCATCATCAAGGACAGAATGAATTTCTTTTAATTTTTCTAGCTGACTTCCAGAATAATTTTCGTGCAAAAAAAGGACGATACCAACTCGGTAAGATTTACCAAAATTTACGAGAACTCGCATACCAGGTTGAACATCATCTTTTACTATATATGTATAAAGTTTATCTATTTTTTGAAAATTATTTTCTATAAAAATATCTGCAAACATATCTTCACCTACAAAAGAGCTAGATTTCTCTAGCTCATAAGTTTTTTTGCCCTATCTAAAATTTCTCTTGCAAGTTCCGTCTTGCTCATAATTTCTAAATCATCGATCTTGTCTCTTGAAATAATAGAAACTATGTTAGTGTCGCTGCCAAAACCTGCACCTTCTCTTTTAATATTATTAACAACAATAATATCAAAATTCTTTTTAATTAGTTTTTCCTTTGCATACTCGTAGATGTTAGTTGACTCAGCTGCAAAACCAACTATAACTTGATTTTTCTTTAGACTACCATAGTGAGCAGCAATGTCAGGATTCTTTTCCATCTCAATGAGATTCATCTGACTATCACTACCCTTTTTAATCTTTTCTTCACTATAAGTCTTTGGTCTATAATCACTTGGAGCTGCGGCCTTGATTAAGACGTCACAGTCGTCAAAATATTTCCCAACAGCTTCAAACATTTGACGAGTTGAATCTACCCTAACAAAGTTATCAACCTTTGGAACTTCTATTTTAGTTGGACCTGAAATAAGAGTTACCCTTGCTCCTCTTTTTTTTGCATTGTCAGCTATAGCATAGCCCATTTTCCCTGAAGAGTAATTGGAAATAAATCTAACTGGATCAAGTGCCTCTCTTGTAGGGCCAGCAGTTATTACAATGTGCTTGCCTTCAAGATCCTTCTCAGTAAGAGCCCTGTCAATTTCATCAACTATTTCACTTGGCTCTAGCATCTTACCACTACCGTAGTCATTACAAGCAAGAAGGTCTTCTTTAGTGTCTAAGATTATAACTCCCCTATTCCTAAGAGTCTGCATATTTTTTTGATTAGCCTCTGAGTTTAACATCACTGTATTCATACCAGGTGCCAACATTACCTTAGACCTTGAAGCCATTAGGACAGTTGATAGCATATCATCAGCTATGCCATTGGCAAATTTCCCAATAATATTTGCAGTAGCTGGTGCAATAACAATTATATCTGCCCACTTAGCAAGAGATATGTGCTCAACATCCATATTTAAAAGTTGATTAAACATATCAACATGCACAAGATTGTTAGACATAGTCTGAAAAGTAAGAGGTCTTACAAATTCAGTAGCGTTTTTGGTCATTATAACCTTTACTTCTGCTCCTAATTTTCTCAAAAGGCTACAAATACCCGGGGACTTATAAGCTGCAATTCCACCTGTAACTCCAAGTAGAATTTTTTTACCTTTTAACATCTTATTCCTCTTCTGCTTCCTCTTTATTTAAATCTTCAATCTTTTTTTGTTTGATTTCTTGGATAAGATTTTCTTTTTCTTCAGCGATTTTTTCTTCGTATTCAGAGTCGCTTAATCTTTCTCCAAATTTTATTTTTCCAGCCATGATTTCTTCAATTGCTATTGAAACTGGCTTATTGCTATCTGTGTCAACAAGAGATGGGTTCCCATCAATAAGCTTTCTTGCTCTTTTTGACACTAGGATTGCAAGTTCATATCTTGAATCTGTAACTTCTTTTAATTCTTTAAAAGATGGTATAATCATTTGCTTCTCTCCTCTTCTGCTTGAACTTCCTTCTTAATATTCTTATGCCTTTTAACCCTAAGTTTTTCAGCTGCGATAATAGTTTCGATATCCTTTACAGCATTATCTATAACATCATTGATAACAAAGTAGTCATATTCTCCTACGAAGTCAAGTTCTCTAAAGGCATTTCTATATCTTGTTTCAATCTCATCTTCAGTTTCTGTATCTCTCTTAACAAGTCGAGATCTTAATTCATCCATTGTTGGTGGAATTAAGAAGATAAAAACTGCTTCCTTATATTTTTTTTTGATTTGAAGGGCTCCTTGTACATCTATTTCAAGTAGGACGATTTCACCCTTTTCTATTTCATCAAAAACAAATTTCTTTGGTGTACCGTAGTAGTTGGTGTGAACAAAGGCATGTTCCAAAAGTTCATCCTTTTCTACCATTTCTTCAAATTCTTCTCTTGTGGCAAAAAAGTAATTTTCGCCATTAACTTCTCCTGGTCTAGGTGTCCTAGTGGTAACAGAAGTTGAGAAAATTATATCGTCATTATTTTTCATTAAAGCTTCACTTACTGTTCCCTTTCCGGAACCAGAAGGACCTGATAAAACTAATAAAAATCCGCCGTCCAAATAATCACCATCCTAATTTTTATTATTCAACATTTTGCGCTTGTTCACGCAATTTTTCTATTTCTGATTTTAGCATTACAACTGTACTTGTAAGTTCTATATCGTTGGATTTTGAACCTATGGTATTAGCTTCCCTATTCATTTCTTGAATTAGAAAGTCTAATTTTCTTCCAATTGGTCCCTTTTCATTTATTATATCATTAAAATTTTGAATATGGATTTTAAGCCTTGTAATTTCTTCGTCAATTGAAAGTTTATCTAGCATTATAGCAATCTCTGTTAGAATTCTATCTTCATTTATTTCACTTGATTGTAGAAATTCGGCTAACCTATTTCTTAATCTATTTTCATTTTCATTTAAGCTTATAGGGGCTCTCTCTTCAATAAAATAAGTAAGCCTTTCAACTTCATCAAGCTTTACTTTAAAATCTTCCCTAATCTTTTCCCCTTCAAAGGCTCTTGATTTAATAAAATCTTTTGCTGCTTCATCAAGAACTCTTAAAAGTTCTTCCTTAATATAGTCGCCATCAAAATCAGCTTTTTGTGGTTTGACTATATTTGAGTCCTTCATAATTTTGGAGAAGGATAGGTCTGAACTTAATCCAAAATTTTCCTCTAATTCTTTACTTATAATAATATACTTATTTAAAAGCTTATAGTCAATATCTATTTCAACCTGGCTTGAGTCCAAGTATTCAAAGCTTACGAATACATCAACCTTGCCTCTTTTTATTTTTGACTTTATAAAAGATCTTACAGCTTCTTCTGCATACATAATTGAGCTAGGCATTCTTATGTTCATGTCAAGATACCTGTTGTTAACAGACTTCATCTCTACTTTTATATAAAAATCTTCACACTTTTTTTCAAAAAGGCCGTAGCCAGTCATGCTATTCATAAATTACTCCTCATAAAGAACAAAAAGCACTAAAAAGTGCTTTTCATTTTATTTTACTACAATATTAACTATCTTATTTGGAATATAAATTTTCTTAACTATATTTTTACCTTCAGTATTTTTGGCAAAAAGTTCGTCCTCTTCTGCCATTGCAAGTACCTTGTCTTGTGAAGCATCTCTTTCAATCTTAATTGTATATCTTACTTTTCCATTAAATTGTACTGGAATTTCTATTTCATTATCAATAGTTAATTCTTCTTCAAATTCAGGCCAAGCTTGTTCAGATAATACTCCACCTAAGTTGCAAACTTCCCATAATTCTTCTGTGATATGAGGCGCAACTGGATTTAATAAAATTAAGAAAGTTCTAAAGTCCTCTTTAGTAATCTTTCCAAGGTCACCAAACTCGTTGGAAAGAGTCATAAGTTGTGCGATTGCAGTGTTGGCTTTTAAGTTTGCATAATCTTCAGTTACTTTTTTAATAGTCTTATGCATTTCACTAACTAATTCATTACTATATTCATCACCATCAACAACAATTTCTTGTAGATTCCAAACTCTTTCTAAAAATCTTCTACAACCCTTAACACCATTTTCTGACCAAGGTACAGGTTTTTCAAAGTCACCAATAAACATTTCATAACATCTCAATGTATCTGCACCATAATCTCTAACAATATCATCTGGATTTACAACATTTCCCCTAGATTTTGACATTTTTTCATTGTTGCCACCAAGAATCATCCCGTGAGACGTTCTTTTTTGATATGGTTCCTTAGTTGGAACGACACCAATATCATATAGGAACTTGTGCCAGAATCTTGAATATAGTAAGTGAAGAGTTGTATGCTCCATACCACCATTATACCAGTCTACTGGAGTCCAATATTCAAGAGCTTCCTTGCTTGCAAGTGCCTTATCGTTGTGAGGGTCAGTATATCTTAAGAAGTACCAAGATGATCCAGCCCATTGTGGCATTGTATCTGTTTCTCTCTTTGCGGGTCCACCACATTTTGGACAAGTAGTGTTAACCCAATCAGTCATCTTTGCAAGTGGAGATTCACCAGAGTCAGTTGGTTCATAGTTTTCAACTTCTGGTAGTAGAAGTGGAAGTTCTTCTTCAGGAAGAGCTACGTAACCGCATTTTTCACAGTAAACTATTGGAATTGGTTCTCCCCAGTATCTTTGTCTTGAGAATACCCAGTCTCTTAATTTGTAGTTAATTTTTCTATTTCCAAGCTTGTGTTCTTCAAGATAGTTAATCATTTTAGCTATTGCATCTTTAACTTCAAGTCCATCTAGGATACCTGAATTAATCATTTTTCCAGTAGCCGTTTCAGTGTTTGCATGTTCTGACACATCTGACCCTTCGATTACTGGAACAATATTAAGACCAAACTTCTTTGCAAAGTCATAGTCACGGTCATCGTGGGCAGGTACAGCCATGATAGCACCTGTTCCATAAGTCATAAGAACATAGTCAGAAATCCAAATTGGAATTTCTTTATTTGTAAGAGGATTAATTGCCTTAATTCCCTTTATTTCTACACCTGTCTTGTCTTTTTCAAGTTCAGTTCTTTCGAAGTCACTCTTCTTAGCACACTCTGCCTTATAGGCATTTATTTCATCTAGATTTTCAATCTTATCAGCATGATTTTCGATTAATGGGTGTTCTGGTGCTATTACCATATAAGTTGCCCCGTAAATTGTATCTGGTCTTGTTGTGAAAACTTCAAGTTTTTCATCATAGTCCTTAAGTGAGAAGTTAATACTTGCTCCTTCACTTCTACCAATCCAATTCTTTTGTTGTGTTACAACCCTATCAATAAAGTCAAGATCATCTAAGTCCTCGATAAGCCTATCTGCGTATTCAGTAATCTTAAGCATCCATTGGCTCTTAACACGTCTTACAACTTCTTCACCACATCTTTCGCACTTTCCACCAACAACTTCTTCATTGGAAAGTCCAACCTTACAAGAAGGGCACCAGTTTATTGGCATTTCTTTCTTATAAGCAAGTCCTTTTTTGTAAAGTTGTAAGAAAATCCATTGTGTCCACTTATAATATTCAGGGTCAGTTGTGTTAATTTCCCTAGACCAATCAAAGGAAAAACCTATTGACTTTAATTGTTTCTTAAAGTGAGCAATGTTATTTTTTGTAACAAGTGCTGGATGAATTTTATTTTTTATTGCATAGTTTTCTGTTGGAAGTCCAAAGGCATCCCATCCCATTGGATAAAGTACGTTGTAGCCTTGCATTCTCTTCATTCTAGAAACTATATCAAGGGCAGTGTAAGGTCTTGGGTGACCTACGTGAAGTCCTTGTCCTGATGGATATGGGAATTCTACTAGAGCATAGAATTTTTCCTTATCTGAATTGTTTTCGCATACAAAGGATTCATGCTCATCCCAAAAATCTTGCCATTTTTTTTCTATATCATTTGGTGTATATTTATTCATAATAACTCCTAAAATTTCAAATATTAAAATTCAGCATTTCCAACAGTTCTAGGGAATGGAATTACGTCTCTTATATTCTTCATTCCAGTAATGTACATTACTGCCCTTTCAAATCCTAGACCAAATCCAGAGTGAACTACAGATCCGTATCTTCTTAAGTCAAGATACCAATCGTAAGTTTCCATATTCATTCCTATGTTTTTCATTTTTTCTTCTAGAACTTCAAATCTGTGTTCCCTTTGGCTTCCTCCAATTATTTCACCAACACCTGGTACTAGGAGGTCCATAGCTGCAACAGTCTTTTTATCATCATTTTCATACATATAGAAGGCTTTGATTTCCTTTGGATAGTCAGTTACAAAAACTGGCTTTTTATAAATTTCTTCTGTAATGTATCTTTCGTGTTCTGTTTGTAAGTCGATTCCCCAGCTTACAGGATAATTAAATTCCTTGTCAGCCTTTTCTAGAATTTCAATTGCTTCTGTATAAGTTATTCTAGCAAATTCATTTTCCACAACATTGTGTAACCTTTCAAGTAGACCCTTGTCAATGAAGTTGTTGAAAAATTCCATTTCTTGAGGTGCATTTTCTAGGACATAAGAAATGATGTATTTTAACATTTCTTCTGACACGTCCATGTTTACATTTAAGTCTGCAAAGGCCATTTCCGGTTCAATCATCCAGAATTCTGCAGCGTGTCTTTGTGTATTTGAGTTTTCTGCCCTAAAAGTTGGTCCAAATGTATAAATATCTCTGAAGGCTTCAGCAAAAGCTTCTGCTTCTAATTGACCAGATACTGTAAGGTGTGTCTTTTTGTTAAAAAAGTCCTTAGAATAATCAACTTCTGTTGGTTCAGACTTAGCAATCTTATCAATATCAAGAGTTGTCACTTGGAACATTTCTCCTGCTCCTTCAGCATCTGAAGTTGTAATAATTGGAGCATGTACGTAAACAAATCCCTTTTCTTGGAAGAACTTGTGAATTGCATAGGCAATTAGTGATCTAACTCTAAAAACAGCATTAAATGTGTTTGCTCTTGGACGTAGATGAGCTATTGTTCTCAGGTATTCCATTGTGTGTCTTTTCTTTTGAAGTGGATAAGATGTATCTGATGAGCAGATTGCTTCTATCTTATTTGCTTGTAATTCAAAAGATTGATTTTTCCCAGGTGATTTAACAATTTTTCCGCTTATTTCAAGTGAAGAACTTATAGGAAATTTTTCAACTTCGTCAAAGTTTTCTAATTCTTTACCATAAACAACTTGAATAGGTTTGAAAACTGTTCCATCAGTGAGTTCAATAAAACCAAAGTTTTTTGAAGCCCTAGATGTTTTCACCCAACCACTTAATACTATTTCTTTATCTAAAAAATCTTCTGGATTTTTAAATATATCTCTAATGCTAATTGACATAATTCCTCCTAATTTTCAATTTCTTACTTAATTGTTAAGTATATAATTAATTGCTCTGTTTGTCAATTTTACTCATTTCAAACTATCTAAATATTCTTTTATTTTTCTTTCATAGCCAATGTCTTTTGGCTCGTAATATTTTTTCCCCTTAAAATTGTCAGGCATATATTTTTGTTCCACGTAGGCATTTTCATAATCGTGGGGATATAAGTATTTTTCATCTGTTTCATTTTGTGGATTTCTCTTGTCTCTTATATACTTTGGAATATCAATATTATTTGAATTTTTTACATCTTCCATAGCCTTATTTATGCCACGATAGGCTGCGTTAGATTTTTCTGATGTTGCAAGATAAGTAGCTGTCTGTGCCAAAATTATTCTTGCTTCAGGCATTCCCACAGCATTTATGTTATTAAAACAAGCTGCAGCCACTTGAATAGCTTGAGGATTTGCATTACCCACATCTTCTGATGCAAAAATTATAAGTCTCCTTGCAATGAATTTAATATCTTCTCCACCTTCTAGCATCTTTGCAAGATATATTAAGGCAGCGTCAGGATCAGACCCTCTCATAGACTTAATAAAGGCTGAAATTGTGTCGTAGTGCTCATTATTATTCTTATCGTACTTGACGTTTTTTATGAGTAGGGAGTTTTCAATGACATCTCTATCAATTAATATTTTTCCATCAACTTGATTGGTCGAGAGAACTGCAATTTCTAAGCTATTTAATAAATACCTTCCATCTCCATTGGAGTTTTTTATTAAAATATTTTTTGCATCCTCACTGATTTTTATATTTTTCTTGCCAAGTCCACGTTCCTTATCATTTAAGGCCTTATCCACAATAGCTTCAAGGTCTTTATCTTCAAGTGGATGCAAGTTTATTATTTGCATTCTTGATAGAAGGGCCCTATTTACTTCAAAATATGGATTTTCAGTTGTAGCACCTATTAGACTTATAACACCTCTTTCAACAAAGGGCAAAAGAGCATCCTGCTGACTCTTGTTAAATCTGTGGATTTCATCAATAAAAACTATGGTTGATACATTGTCAAACTTCATAGAGTCTTCAGCCTTTGCTAAGACTTCACGCAGTTCTTTTAAATTTGAAGTTACAGCAGAGAGCTTTACAAAATTTTTATTAGTAGTTCTTGCAATAATTTCTGCTAAAGTTGTCTTCCCAACTCCAGGAGGTCCATAAAACAAGACTGAAGTAAGCCTGTCACTTTTTATTAACCGAGAGAGATACTTCCCTTCACCAATAATATGGTCTTGACCAAAAAATTCTTCTAGAGTCCTTGGTCTCATCCTATCAGCAAGTGGTGCCTTGGTCTCCAAATTTTTTTGCATACTAAGCTCAAATAAGTCCATATTAATTCTTCTTTTTTACAAAGTTTTCTAATTCGTCTATAAAGGATTGAAGATCTTTGAACTCTCTATATACAGATGCAAACCTAACATAAGAAACTTCATCAAGGTCCTTTAACTCATCCATTACCATTTCACCAACTTCAAGAGAGCTAACTTCTTTTTTCATAGAGTTTTCAATTTTCTTTTCTATATTATTAACGGCTTCTTCTATATCAGCAGCAGAAACAGGTCTCTTTTCACAAGACTTTATCATCCCTCTAATAATCTTTTCCCTATCAAAGGCCTGCCTATTTCCATCCTTCTTTATTACCATAATTGGTGACTGTTCAATTTTTTCATAAGTCGTAAATCTCTTTTGACACTTTAAACACTCACGTCTTCTTCTAATTGTATTACCTTCATCAGTAGGTCTTGTGTCTAGTACTTTGGAGTCATCGTATCCACAAAAAGGACATTTCATACTTTTCACCTCATTCAAATAAGGTCCAAAAGGACCATTTAACTAAATAATATCACTTAAAAATTTATTAATCAATTGCAAAACAATATAAAAAAGCTGGACACTAATGCCCAGCTAATTAATATTAACTAACTTAATAATTTTATTAAATACCTTGTCCAACATTTAAGGTTTTTTTTAAGTTCTGCATTGACTCTTTGATTAACTACAATGACTTAATGTCATATTAAAAAATTTCACCCAACCAACTTGGAAGATGTTAACTCTTACTTTACTATCCCCCAAGTTGCTAACTTATTCTTGCAATCAAAAAAATGTAAATTCTTTACTAACTTATTTGCAATCAAAAAGGACATTGTCTCCAATGTCCTAAATCTTTGATTAATTTATTTTCTGTTAATTCTTAAGAAAGAAGGGATTTTAAGTTCTCCATTATCTTCTTCATTATCTTCAAGAGATTCAATGGGAGACTTTTGACCAAGTTCTCCTTTATTATCCTTTTTGTCTTTCTTGTCATCTTTGTATTGTTCAAATTCAGTAGCTATAACTGTAATCTTAACTTCATCCTTAAGTGATTCATCAATTCCTGCTCCAAAGATAATATTAGCATCTTCAGATACGCAATCTCTAATAAGATCAGCTGCTTCATTAACTTCAAAAATACCAAGGTCTGAACCTGCTGTAATGTTAAGAAGAACAGATTTTGCTCCTTCTATTGAAGTTTCTAGTAGAGGAGAGTTTATTGCAAGCTTAGCTGCTTCTGTTGCTCTGTCATCTCCAGATGCACGTCCAATACCCATGTGAGCAATGCCCTTGTCAAACATAATTGTCTTAACGTCAGCAAAGTCAAGGTTAATTAGGTTAGGAACAGAAATTAAATCTGAAATACCTTGGATACCTTGTTTTAAAATATCATCTGCCATTTCAAAGGCTTGTGAGAAGCTAGTCTTTTTATCTGCAATACTTAGAAGTCTGTCGTTTGGAATTATAACTAATGTATCAACTTTTCCCTTAAGAGCATTAATACCTAATTCAGCTGATTTTGCTCTTTTTCTTCCTTCAAATGTGAAAGGTTTTGTAACAACACCAACAGTAAGTAGACCTAATTCTTTTGCTACATCTGCAATAACAGGAGCAGCACCAGTACCAGTACCTCCACCCATTCCTGCAGTGATAAATACCATATCAGCACCAGTTAGGGCTTCTCTAATTTCATCTAAAGATTCTTCAGCAGCTTGTTCACCAATTTCAGGATTAGCACCTGCTCCAAGTCCCTTAGTAATTTTTTCTCCAAGTTGAATTTTAGTTTCAGCATTTGAATTTTTAAGTGCTTGTCTATCAGTGTTGAATACCAAAAATTCAACGCCCTTTACACCAGCATCAATCATTCTATTAACAGCGTTATTTCCGCCGCCACCAACGCCAACTACTTTAATTTTGGCAAAATCGTCTTGGTCCATATCGAATTCCAACATAAACATCCTCCTCGTATACTAAATAATTATTTTTATATTCATTACTACCATTTTATAGAAATAGTGTGAAATAGTCAATATATAAAGGTTAAAAGTGTCCTTTAATTTGCATTTTATCTAATCTTGATTTATTTCTCTATAAGATTTATCTTTATTTTCTTCTTTTTTTAAATTTTTATTTTCTTCTTTGTCTGATTTAGAATCTTTTTCTCCATCAGTAATTAAAACTGGGCTGTCTCCCTTTTCCATTTGAATTAAAACTGCATTTTTATTTGTAGTGCTAATGTCCTTCAAAATTAATGAAAGCATCTTAAGCTTGTATTCAATATTAGAATAAGAACCAAATTCAATTTTAATTCCATCAACTGTAGTAAAAGTTGAAATAGAATCTAAGAGCTCAATATCTCTAATATTTCCACGAAGTGAATACTCGTCATTTCTAAGTTCTAGCAAAAGATTCCTCTTTTCTTGATCCTCTTTATTTGTGAGTATATAGTTTCCAGCCTGTGGGTTCTCAACATTAAATCCAGATAAGTTAACTAAGTTGTCTCTTTTCTTATCTGAGTTTTCAAGAATTCTGAAGTTATCATCAACTAATAAGTAATCATTGGCATCTATTTGGTAATAAGGAAGTCTTTCCTTTACCTTTATTTTCACTCTACCCCTTAAGCTGTAAGAAATTTTAGCGTCTTCTATATAAGGAACCCTTTTTAATTTTTTAATTCTATCTTTTTTTGATACCACAAATAATTTACTTCCCTTATGTAAGTCAGTAACCTTTTTTATCTTAGCAGAGCTCACATTTTTATTGCCCTCTATGGTGATACTTGTTACATCAAAAAAATTTGAGTTTTTAAGAGCAAAGATTATCAAAAAAATGAAGGAAAAGAATATAAAAAACCTACTAAAAATTCTGAAATATCTTTTCTTTTTATTCAGTTTTCTTTTTTTCTTTTCCATCTTTTTCATAAAATCACTTTAAAATCATATCAACTATTTTTGAAACTGCTTCTGGGCTGGCGAGTTTTTTTGAATTTTTCGCCATCTCATTTCTTTCTTTATCATCATCAAGAATTTTATTTATTTCTTCCAATAGCACATTTCCATTTAAGTCCTTTTCTTCAATAACCCTAGATGCACCCATATTTTTATAGCTCATGGCATTATAATATTGGTGGTTACCAGCAGTGTAAGCCTTTGGGATTAAAATAGATGCAAGACCTAAGGCAGATATTTCTGCAAGGGTCATAGCAGATGATGATGCTATAACAAGATCTGCGCTTGATAGGTAATCATAAACCTTATGTGTATAATCTAGTATTTCAACATTATCTGGAAGTTCATCCACCTTTTCCATAAAAGCCTTATAATGTTCTCTACCAGTAACATGAGTTAACTTAAAGGGAAGACTCTTATTCTCTTTTAAGATTTCTAAAATTGCATCATTTGTTGATTCTTGTCCACCAGATCCCCCAAAGGAAAATACAAATTTTTCTTTGTCTTTAATGTTTAATTCCCTTCTAGATTTCTCCCTATCCAAATGAGAAAATACATCTCTCACAGGATTGCCTGTGAAGATAATTTTGCCGTTATCCAAATACTTTTTAGCTTCTTCAAAGTTAATAAAGACATAGTCAGCCTTCTTGGCAAGAATTTTATTTGTCTTACCTGGGTAAGCATTTTGTTCTTGTACTACTGTCTTTATTTTTCTTTGTTGAGCTTTAAAAACAATAGGAGCACAAACATAGCCACCCGTTCCAATTACAAAATCTGGTTTAAAATCATGAATTATTTTGCTACATTCCCTTAAGCCCTTCATGAGGTTAAAGAAAGTTATGACTGTATCTTTATTTAATTTTTTTCTTGGAAGACCAGAAATATCTATTCCCCTAAAATCAAAATTATACTTCTTGGCTAATTCTTCTTCTAAAGAATTCTTCTTACCAACGTATAATATATCTGCTTTCTTGTCTTTCTTTTTAATTTCTTCTCCAATTGCTAAAGCTGGATATATATGTCCACCAGTACCGCCACCGGATAAAATATATTTCATAGCGTGCCTTCTTTCGAAATTTTTAATAAAATTGCTGTTGATACAAGTGCCATTACAAGAGCTGTACCCCCATAAGAAATAAAGGGTAAAGTTATACCAGTTACTGGTAGGATCTTTGCACAAACCCCCATATTAAAAAAGGCTTGAATACCAATGTAGGTTGTCATACCAATAGCTGTAAACTTATCAAAGTAATTAGTTGCCTTAAAAGCAATCATGTATCCCCTGTAAATATATATTATAAATAATAATATTACTATAAAAGTTCCAATAAAACCAAATTCTTCTGCAATTACAGAAAAAATAAAGTCAGTATAGGCTTCTGGAAGGTTGGTGTACTTTTGTCTCGACCTAAATAAACCTACCCCAGAATATCCTCCTAGAGCAAAGGCATATAAGGACTGCCTTGATTGATAAAGGGCTGCTGATTGATAATCTGTTGAATCAGACACAAATCCTAGAATTCTCATTATTCTAAATTTATTTTCTGGATCCTTTAAGATTACATAGATTAAACCTATACCAAGTAGGACTAAGAATAAAAATTGTTTTTTTGTAATTCCACTAGCTAATAAAATTGCAAATAGACCAACTCCAATAACAACTGCTGTTGAGAAGTCCTTAATCATAATTGGTCCAACAGATATACCCATTATAGCTACTGCCGTTAAGAAAATTTTTTTATCTCTTAAAGAGTAGATGTGCTTAGCCAAGTACTTGGCTAAATATATTATTGACGATAATTTCAAAATATCCGAAGGTTGAAACCTAATTATTTTTAAATCTAGCCATCTTACTTGACCCTTTGACTTGTCTCCTAGTGGCGACCATAGAAGGAGTATCAAGATAATACTAAAGGGGAATAACCAATCGATATTTTTATAAATTACTGCCCTTGGCATTTTTATTATCATAAATAGGGCAACAATTCCTATTATTAAGAAACCAGATTGTCTAGCTAAGTAATGGAAACTGTTTAGATTATATTTTTTTGCTGTGGGAAAGGAAGCTGATGTAACTGCTACAAGACCAATCACAATAAGAAAAATTGTAGTCAAAAGCAACATCAGGTCTATATCTTTCATTTCCTTTTTTAACTTCATCTACACCAACTCTTTTACAAGGTCTTTAAAGTGTTGACCTCTCACTTCATAGCTCTTATACATATCCCATGAAGCACATGCTGGTGAAAGTAAGACGTCATCACCCTTTACAGCAAGTTTTTTTGCTAGTTCAACTGCTTTTTTTAAGTCTTCTGTAATATAAAATTCTACTCCATACTTCTTACAAGACTCAGAAATTTTTTCTGCTGTTTGTCCAAATAGAATAGCTGTCTTTAATTTATCTTTAGATTTTTCTATTAAGTTGTCAAAGTCTGCACCCTTGTCGTAACCGCCAGCGATTAAAACTACATCACCATCCATGGCAGCTACTGCAACTTCAGTAGAGTCTGGGTTAGTTCCCTTGGAATCGTTATAGTATTTAACTCCATCAACTTCTCTTACGAATTCAATTCTATGTTCAACTCCAGTAAAAGATGCAATTGATTTTTTTATAACATCTAAATCAATATTTAAGAGTTTGCAAGCAATTATTGCAGCCATAATATTTCTTATGTTATGGTCTCCAGGTATTTTTATATCTTTAACATCTAAAATTTCTTCTATCTTAACTCCATCCTTGAAATAAATTTTACCTTGGTCAAGGTAGGCTCCCTTTTCAGAGATTTTTCCCATAGAGAAATAATATCTTTCTGCTTTTAAATTATATTTATCTGCAAGATCCCTATCTTCATAATTTAAAATTGCAAAGTCATTTTCATCTTGGTTTTTGAAAATCTTAAACTTTGCATTCACATAGTTTTGTCTAGTCTTGTGCCAGTCTAGGTGGTCGCTTGTCACATAAGTAAGAACTGCAATATGTGGCTTAAAATCAATGGTATTCTCTAGTTGGAAGGAAGACGCTTCTATAACAACATAATCTTCAGCCTTAGCTTCTTTAGTTATTTCAAGAATTCCTCTACCAATATTTCCCACAACATAAGTCTTTGCTACTCTTCTTAGGATATCCCCAAGAATGGTAGTTGTTGTAGTCTTTCCATTAGTGCCAGTAACTGCAATTACATTATTTGTTTTTAAATTTCTATAGCTAAGCTCAATATCAGAAATAATTTCAATATTCTTTTCTCTAGCTTTTTCTAAGAGTTCATGGAAGGGATAAATCCCCGGACTTTTTACTATCAAATCAATATTATCAAGATCCTCATCTTTGAAAATAATAAAATCTTCTTCAACATTTAATTTTTGGAGGTCTTGATTGCTATCATAGACATAAATTTTACATGGAAATTCTTTTAAAAACTTTAGCGCTGCCTTTCCAGTAACACCAAAGCCCATTATTAATATATTTTTGTTTTCTAACATCTCAAATCACCTAAAATAAAATTAAGTAGGAAATTATACAAAGTATAAGTTCCACTAATGAAAATACTGCAACTATTTTTTTCTCATGCCATCCCTTTTGTTCAAAATGATGGTGAAGTGGTGACATAAGGAAAACTCTCTTTCCCCTAGTTTTAAAACTAACTACTTGAATTATAACTGAAAGTGTTTCAATAAAATAAATTCCACCAGCTATAGGTAAAATTAGAGGCACATTTAAAAGAAGGGCAATTGCAGATATTGCACCTCCTAGGGCAAGAGATCCTGTATCTCCCATAAAGACCTTAGCTGGGAACTTATTGTAGTATAAGAAGCCAATTAGAGCCCCAGCAAGTGCTAAGCAAAATCCTGCAATTTCATATCTTTGAAGTTTAATTGCTACAAAATTGAAAAATAAGAGACAGATAATTGTCACACTAGATGAAAGACCGTCTAACCCGTCAGTTAGGTTTACTGAGTTTACTGTCCCAACAATTACGAAAATTACAAAGGGAATATATAAAAATCCTATTGATCTGTAATCCTTTATAAAAGGAATATAAAGGTCTGTCCCTATTTCTTTTGAATTATATTGATAAATTATTAAAATTACCGCAACCAAAATTTGAAGAAGAAGTTTTTGATAGGCACGTAGACCTAGGTTTCTCTTCATAACAACTTTGATGTAGTCATCAATAAATCCAACTGCTCCAAAGGCAAGTGTTGAGAAAAGTATCATTAAAACTGATAATTTAAAATTTGCCGTAACAAGACTTGTTATAATTACTGATGCTAGAAATATTAAGCCACCAATAGTTGGAGTCCCACTTTTAACTAAGTGAGACTGAGGTCCATCTTCCCTTATACTTTGTCCTGCGTGTAATCTTCTTAATAACGGAATTATAATCCTGCCCAAGATTATGGAGAGAATTAATCCCACTCCTATATTAATTAAATAATTCATTATACTTTATCCTAATCCCTTTTACTTTTATTACTTTCTTTATTATTTTTATCTAAGTTTTCCTTAGACTTCTTACTTTTACTTTTTGATTTCTTACTTTCTTTTTTATTCTCTTTTTTGTTTTCTTTATTCTTATTATTTACTTCAGACCTTTTATCACTGTTAGAATTTTTCCTCTCATTATTAGTCTTATTGTCAGAATTTTCTTCACTAGACTTATCAAAATCCTCATCTCTTTTTGAGTAGTTAAGTGTGACAAGTTCACTGCCACTTAATTTCTGTCCAGGTCTTGGACTTTGTGATATAAAGTCGCCATTTCCTTTGATATTATACTCTAAATTCATAGAATTTAAAATAGATTGGCTTTCTTTTCTAGTCTTCTTGCTAAAGTCAGGCATTATTAATAGACCACTGTCCTTATCATTAACTGCAAGGTCAACTATGGTGCCCTTTAGCACATTGGATCCTGCTGATGGATTTTGGTTTGTGACAACAGAATAAGGTAATACAGTTTCGGAGTTATTGTTAAACTTAAGCCCTGCATCTATTAAAATCTTACCTGCATCCTCAAGAAGAAGTCCTCCAACATTTGGAACAGATACGTACTCATCTTTCTCATCAACTTCTTCAGTTTTTGGTATCTTCAAATAGTTAAGAGACTTAGACAAAACTTCTTGTACAACTGGTGCTGCAACTGCCCCACCAAGAATTCCTTCCTTGGGGTTATTGACAACAACAAGAACTGTAAGCCTTGGATCATTTAGAGGAGCTACACCAACAAAGGATGAGTTATAAGCATCAAGATAGCCAGTTGGTGTTGCAATATTAGCAGTACCTGACTTACCTCCAACTATATATCCTGGAATTTTGGCAAGCTTACCTGTACCCTTTTCTACTACCCTTCTCATCATCATCTTCATTTTGTCAGAAGTTTCTTCGGATATTACCCTTCTCCTAAGCTCAGTTCTTTTTCTCTCAATTACATTTCCATTGGCATCTACTATTTCCTTTATAAGAGTTGGCTTGTTTAAGAAACCTCCATTGGAAATGGCACTTATTGCATTAATAAGTTGTATAGGAGAAACTGCAATTGAGTGACCATAGGACATTGTTGCTAGATTAACCTTACTTATATCCTTGTAGGACCTTGGAACAATACCAATAGATTCACCATAAAGCTCAATTCCAGTTTTTTTACCAAAGCCAAAGGCCTTGATGTACTTTAAAAACTTTTCAGCCCCCAAGCCTTGACCAACTTGAATCATAGTCATGTTACAAGATTCTTCTATTGCCTTGGCAAGAGTCTTTTTCCCTCTAGTATGACTTGTACAAGTTAATCTACTATTTCCAATTACCATTGACCCATTACAAACATATTGCGAATCGGGTTGGGCTGTGTTTTCTTCTATTGCAGCCGCTGCTGTTATAAGTTTAAAAGTTGATCCTGGTTCATACTGGTCGTTGACATTGAAGTCTCTCCAGTTGTCGTAGAGGATATCCATCTTCTCTTCTTCACTTAATTTATCCCACTCTTCTTCTTGTTTTTCATTTATAGGTTCTCTTGGATCATTTAAGTTATAGTCATCCTTAGTTGTCATTGCCAAGATTTCTCCAGTCATTGTATCCTGAACTATTATAGAAACCCTGTCTGCCATATTTTCCTTTTTTGCCTTTGTAGCTGCAGTTTCTGCAAACTGTTGGATATTGGAATCAATAGACAAGACAACGGAATAACCTTCCTTTGGCGCATAAGTCTCCTCATCTGTAAGAGGAATTTTATTTGAAGCATTGTCCTTTAGAGATACATTTTTCCCTGAGATACCCGATAATTCTTCGTCAAAGGATGCCTCAATACCATATTGACCCACATTTTCGTCATTTGTAAAACCAATTATATAAGATGCCAAGTTGTTGAAGGGATAAAGCCTTCTTGTTACATCATCAATTGTCATAGGAATGAGGTTGGATTTTTTATTGTCTTTCTTTTCTTTATTTTCTTTAATTATTTTTGTCCTAATATCCTTTAATTCTTGTGCCTTACCTCTGTCAATATTTGTAGCAAGTCTTACAACCTTATCTCCTTCCATCTTAGACCTAATTTCATCATAGTCTATTCCAGTTACATCAGAAATAATTTTTGCATCTTCGTCATATAATTTTTCTTTCCTATTTTTGAAGTCACTTTCACTTTCGTCCTTCCTCTCCTTCAAATAATCCATGTTATAAAAGACGTTGCACTTTGTTATGTTAATTGCCATTTCCTTTCTATTTCTGTCATAGATTATTCCACGATTAGAGTTTATGACCTCAGTCTTAGTTAATTGGTTTAAGGCTGCGATAGTTAGTTCTTCTGACTGGACAATTTGAATCCAGAGAAGTTTTACGATTAATAATACAAACAAAAAAGCTAGAAAGATAAAAAATACAAATATGAATCTATTGGCATTGTTTGTCTTGGCCTTAAATCCATTTTTCGTTTTTTTATCTCTAGCTTTAATTTTATTAGTTTTCAATTATATCCTCCTAATCTCTTGTAAAAGACCTGAGGACAGAGACAATTGGGCTCAAAAATACGTTGTAGTTAATGTCTCCCACTTTTTTTTCTTCCCCTGAATCAATGTAAACTATTTGGTCTTCAGAAGGATAAACCATTCCAAGTTTATACATCGCTTCTTCTGCAATTTGAGCAGATGACTTTACGGCTTTAATATCGCCTACAAGAGTTGTTTTTGTTTTATTTAATTCTTCAATTTCAGCCTTTTGTTTCAAAATTTCTCTGTCAAGACCTGCAACTTGAGAATAAAGAATAATAACAGCTGCAAATATTATAATAACAATTGCCATTGTAAAAATAAAAGGCCTATTATTTAAAAGTCGATTTCTATATATATTATAACTTTTATTTGAAATTTTAGTTAATCTTTTTGCCATTTTACACCTCTAATTTTTCGGCAATTCTTAGTTTCGCTGAGTGAGATCTCTTGTTTTCTTTTAATTCTTCATCACTTGCAGTTATTGGCTTTCTAGTTAAAATTTTTATTTCTTTTTTCTTATCACAAGTACAAATTGGAGACGATGGAGGACAAATACAATCCTTCTCCAAGTATTTGAAGGCATTTTTCACTATCCTATCCTCTAGGGAGTGAAAAGTTATAATTGCAATCCTGCCTCCTGGATTAAGTCTATGGACAAATCTCTCAATTGAATCTTTAAGAACATCAAGTTCCCTGTTAACTTCAATCCTCAAAGCTTGAAAAGTTCTTTTTGCTGGATGAGGTCCATTTCTTCTTGCAGAAGCTGGAATAGCATTTTTAATTATTTCAACAAGTTCAAAAGTTGTTTCTATATCTTTCTTCTTTCTCTCTTCTACAATGAACTTGGCAATCCTTGATGCCCACTTTTCTTCTCCATAATCTTTTATAATTCTAGTAATTTCGCTTTCACTATAGGTATTTACGATGTCCTTCGCAGAAATTTCAAGGTATTTGTCCATCCTCATATCAAGTGGGGCATCAAACCTATAAGAAAACCCTCGCTCAGGATTGTCAAATTGATAAGATGAAACTCCAATATCAAGAAGAACACCGTCGATTTTATCAATTCCTAGCTCATCAAGAGCTTTTTCAAAATTTATGTAATTTAAGTTAAAAAATTCTACATTTTTATAGTCGGAAAGTCTTTCTTTTGCCACTTCAAGGGCTTCTGTATCTTGATCAATACCAATTAAAAGTCCAGTTCCCTTTAGTTTTTTTAGGATTTCACGGCTGTGACCTGCCCCACCAAGAGTTCCATCGAGATAAATTTTTCCTTCTCTAATGTTTAATCCTTCAATTGTTTCATCTAAAAGAACACTTTTGTGTGCAAATTCCATTATATTCCCAACTCCGACATTTTTTCAGCAAGCTCTTCATAGGATAGAGCTTCTTCTTCATTGTATTTATTCCAGTTTTCTTCTGACCAAATTTCTGCCCTGTTTGAAAGTCCTATGATTACGCACTTGTCAATTAAGTCTGCATATTCTCTTAGGTGTTCTCCAATTAGAACCCTTCCCTGCTTATCTAGTTCGCAGTCTACAGCCCCAGAGAAAAATGTTCTCACAAAGGACCTTACAGCCTTGTTAGTCATTGGGAGTTCCTTTAGTTTGTTTTCAATTTTCTCCCACTGGTCGCTTGGATATAAAAATAGGCAGTCGTCTAAACCCTTCGTCATTACAAAGGACGAAAGGTCTTCTCTAAACTTTGATGGAATTGTTACTCTTCCCTTAGGATCGAGGTTGTGTCTAAATTCACCTATTAACATAAAATTCTCCACTTTATTCCATTTTGACTATTTTTTACTCCACTTTGCTCCACCTAAGTTAATTTTACTACACAAAGTCTCTATTTTCTAGTGTTTTAATAAGTTTTCAAAAAATAGGACTAAGGGCCCGAAATTTTTATCCTGAATAAAAAATGTTTTCATAAAATACAATTTTAACCTTCAATATTGACTTTTAGATCAACAACAAAATTTTATAATTCTTTCTTAATGATTTTTTTGTTATGAATTAATAAATTTCTACAACTTTTTTTTAATCTTCATAAGGCCAATGAAATTTTTTCATAAATAATTAAATAAATTTTTTTATAAATAATTAAATAAATTTTTTCACAAAAAAATCGACTATCTCTAGTCGATTTAATCTCTTATTAAATTATTTCTTTCCTACAAAGTAGAAGTCAGAACCCTGACCTAATTTTGAATTAACTCCATAATCAAAACCATGAAGTTCCATTATTGTCTTTACAATATAAAGTCCCAGTCCAGTTCCTATCTCAGGTCTTGTATGGTTGTTGCGAACTCTATAAAACCTATCCCAAATTCCCTTTATATCTTCTTCACTTATTCCTATTCCCTTGTCAATACAATGAAATTCAGTTTTCTTATCATCACCCTTAATAAGTAATTTTATTTCTTTATTAACTGGCGAATAATTTATAGCGTTGTTAATTAAATTATAAATTACCCTGCTTATCTTAGACCTGTCTGCAAGAATTCTCGTGTCACCAGAAACTTCTATCTCAAACTTGTAGTCTGCAAAATCTTTATTAATCTTAAATCTATCTAAGACTTCCTCCAAGGAGTCCTTAAGGTCGTAGTCTTCCTTCTTTATTTCTTCTAAGTTAGACTCAATCTTTGAAAGGTCTAGTAAATCATTTACAAGTGCCGTTAACTTATCTGCCTCACTAATAATTGTATCCAAGTGCTTGTTTCTCAAAACTTCATTAGGTCCAGATATATCCCTTATCATCTCTCCATAGGATTTTATAACTGTGAGTGGAGTCTTCAAGTCATGGCTGACATTAGCAACAAGGTCCTTCCTCATTTCAATTGTCTTTGTAAGTTCATTTTTCGCATAGTTAAGAGTGTTGGAAAGATCATCTATTTCAGTGTACTCGCCCTTTTTGAACTTAACCTTGTAGTCCCCTTTTGCAAGCTCCTTGGCAGTGTTTGACATCCTAACAAGGGGTCTTGAAAGTCTCTTAGATACAAAGTAGGCTGTAATAGATGCAAAAATAAGTGACAAGAAGGAAATTATTATAAGTATTCTCCTTATTACATCAACAGTTGCATCTACTGGCTTTAAAACTGAATTAATGTAGAGGTAATAATCTTCGCCATTAGTTTTGCCAAGATAACCTGCATAAATAATGGAAGGGTCCTTTAGGTTTTCATACCTAACAGTATAAATTTTATAAGTCCTGTTGTCTCTACTTAAGGATCCAAAAAACTTATCAAAGTTTTCCCATATCATCCTTGGTCTTTCTACAAATTCGTCAAATAGTCTTAGGGGGAATACCCAGGCTCCATTTTCATCAAGAACTTTTATCTCAAGTCCCTTAGTATTTGCATAGTTTGAAAGCTTGCTTTCAAAATCTTGTGACTTGTATTCATTCCTAAGTTCATTCCCAACCTTTGTAACTTCACGAATTTTCATAGTTTCGTAAAAACTCGAAAGGAAAACTGTTTGAAAGAGCCAAATAGAAATTAAGATTAGTCCAGCGAAAAAGACAAAGTACTTCCACAGCTTAAAGAGGATGCTGTTTTTGTCTATTTTTATCCTCCTCACTTCTTTAATTTCTCGTATCAAACTTATATCCCACTCCTCTTACTGTAATAATAAATTTTCTGTATTCTTTAATAGAATTTCTAAGCATCTTAATGTGGGTATCCACTGTCCTGTCTTCTCCATAAAAATCATAACCCCAAACCTGGTTTAGGAGTTTGTCACGAGAAAGGGCAATGTTTTTATTTTTAACCATGTAAACTAAGAGGTCATATTCCTTAGGTGTTAAATCAACCATTTCATCATCAACAAATACAACACGACCATCTAAATCAATCTTAAGTCCTTCAAACTCCATAGTCTTATTTTCTTCAACCTTGTTGTGACGATTTACGATAACATTTAGTCTCGCCATAAGTTCCTTTGGGGAGAAGGGTTTTGTAACATAGTCATCTATACCAATTTCAAATCCAAATAATTTATCGTATTCCTCACTTCTTGCAGACAGCATTAAGACAGGAATATTTTTTATTTTTTTTATTTCCTTGTAGGATGAAAAACCATCAAGCCTTGGCATCATTATATCCATGACAATAACATCAAAGTCTTCTTCTTTTACCTTATCTATTGCATCAAGACCGTCTACTGCTTCAACAACTTCATGACCTTCAAACTCTGCGTAGGTTCTTATAACTTCTCTAATGCTTTTTTCATCATCTACTACTAAAATTTTAAACATTTCATCACCAACTTAATTATAATAAGAATTTGTGAATTTTTTATGAAAGCTTTGTTAAGCCTCTTCTTATAAATTCTCGCAACTTTTGATTTTATTATATCAATAAGATAAATTTTTTGTTAGATTCTTTTACTTGCATAGGTGTATCAGACCACTTACCCTCTCTATACAACTGTACACACTATATTTTAAATTCATAACTATTTTTCATAAAAATACCCTCCTTACTGGTTTGTCCAGTAAAGAGGGTACACATCAAATTCATACAGACTAAAATGTTTTATTAAATTATACTATGAATAATTTTTGATCCTGCAATAATAGTTCCAATAGATGAACCTAAGTTAGCAAGTATTACTACTAAGAGAGCCTTCAAAAACTTGTTGTGAATCCATGACTTAAAGTTAAATATGTCATCAGGTATTTTGTTTACGTCCTCAACTGTTGGCTTCTTTAAACTTGCTTCAACTAAACCTGCAAACCATCCACAAGCAAGTACAGGGTTAATTGATGTAAAAGGTGCAGCCACAAAAGCGGTTAATACACTTAAGGGATGTGGAAGACATAAAGCTGTAAAGGCAGCCGCTAAGACTGAATTGAATATAAACCAGGACTTAATTTGAGATAGCCCTGTATTCATACTTTGTTTAAATCCCAAGGCTATTAAAATTACAATAAGGGCTGGTATTATCCAAGGTAACAACTTGCCCATAAAAGATTTTTCTGGAATCTTTTTAAGCTCTTCAATGTCTTGGTCCTTGAAGACTTCTTCTTCAACCCCTGGTGTGTGAGCTGCTCCAAGAATAGCAATGACTTTTTTACCTGGTGCATTCTTAATGTTATAAGCAAGAAACTTGTCCCTTTCATGCAAAAGCGTTGCAGCAATTTGCGGGTAGTCCTTACCCATATCTTCAATAGCAAGTTCAAGATTATCTCTTTCAATTAGTCTCTGAAGGTCTTCTTCAGATACATCTTCATCCTCATCAAGAAACATTAAAGAAAAAAGCAATTTTATTTTTTCAAAAAATCCCATCTTTCTCCATATCCTCATGAAGGTTGTTTGTATGCTCCTATCAGCTAGGACTAAGTTGATTCCCATTTCTTCAGAAGCTTTAATACCTTCCATCATTTCTTGACCTGGCTTTGTCTTTAGTTTTTTTGCAACATTTTTTTGGTATGATGAAAGAATAAGGTTTGCTATTAAAAGTGTAACCTTCTTCTCCTTTATAATATCTATAATATTTGTGTTTTTCCAAGCCTCAGGATTTTTTATATTTTTATACCTTTGGTCGTCAAGCTCAATGCAAATTGAGTCGGGCTTCTCTTCTTTTATAGTTTCCCTAACTAAATTAACACTTTCTTGAGAAACGTGAGCCGTTGGTATTAAAATAATTTCCTTTCCTTGGTAATCTAATCTAATTAATTGATCCTTCATTTTTCTCCTACGTAGAAGTTTTATTCTTTTTCTTCACTAAGGGTGTAGGCTTTTTCATCTACACCCCTATAATAATTTGTGATTAGCTTCTTATCTTCTATTTTTTCTGTCATAAGTATCTTGTCTTTAGATTTAAACTTATTAAGGCCATCTTCATTTTTTATCTCATAGCCCCTTAAATAATTAATTGAAGAGTTTAAAATATCGAGACAAAGAGCATTTAAGATGTCTTCTTCATCTTCTTCTTTGTCCTTGACGTCCTTACTAGCGTTTAAATTTTTATTTTTGGAATTCTTATTTAATCCATAAATATTTTCAGAAACTTCTAAAAGATTGTTTTCTTTTTCTAAAATTTTCTCTTTTTCATCCTTTAACTTTGTCATCTTAGAGGAATCATTTAAGAGAATAGACTTAAGAAGATAATTATCTCCCTTTAATAAGTATTCAACAAGACCAAGGTTTTCAAATCCCTTGATGTTGTGCTTTCCTATGGACCTATTCAAGTCATAAGTGTAATGAGAATCTACAAAAAATGGCATAAGTCTTAAGTTGTCTTCCATATCTTCTCTATTTAAATTCTTATCAATAAAATTACCTCTTAGTGGTGTAAAAGAATTTATTTTGTCCTTTGAAATTTCAAAAAATTTAAATTCTCTATCATTTTGAAAGGGAATTAAAGAATCTCCTAATTCCTTATTAAGGTCTTCTATTTCTGTTGACTTGTTTTGTAAAACATCAAATTTTTCAATTTCTCTTGTTATTACATCTAACTTGGAATTTTTTAAGTTTATTTCTTGGCTGAGATTTTTAATATTCTCCTGAGTCTTATTCCTCTTCTCTATTAGAGAAGAGTTTTCTCTTGTTAAATTAAAGTAGGAAGACTCCATATACCTTAAGTTGGAAAATCCAAGGTAAGATAGTATAAGGCTAAGAATTATAAAGATGAAAGACAAAAAAGATTTTTTATTTTCATTCATTTTTATCACTCTTTTCCAAAGCCCTTATAATGCCATAGTTTTTATAATATTCTGAAACTTTTTCATCTACAAAGTTTTTTAAATAAGCTAACTTTTCTGATGACAAGTCACCAGTCTTAAAGGATTTATTTTCCATTTCCTTGTAGATATTTAATAAGTTGTTAAGATCAACATAAACTTCAGAGAAAGGCACCTTGTCATCCTCTACGAAGTTATAAATACTTGAAGAATATATTGATGCATAGAATACAAATAAGTTTACTTCCTTTGATGGCTTATTTTCTTTTATCAAATAAGAGGCAAATCCATCTAGGTCTTTAAAAAGGCTTTCAATTTCTAAGTCCTTGTAAATATTCTTATTTTTTTCAAGACTTCCTTCTCCACTTATGCTTAAGAAGTCATCTACTATCCTGTCATAATTTTCTTTTTCATAAATATTTGAATTAAAGAAAGCGCCATAAGCCTTTAGCCTTTTTCTAACTTCAGCTTTTATGACTCTATTTTTCTCTTCATAATCTGCTTTAATTTTTTTAATCTCGTCAGATTTATTGGCTTCAAATTGGTATCCATATTTTTCATAGAATTCTTGAGACTTTAAATTAAATTCAATTTCTAAGTCTTCTATTTCTTTGTCATAGGTCTTAGACTTATCTTCCAACGATTGTATCTCTTGTGCTAAAGCTTTATTTTCTGAAATAAGCTTTGTTGAAAATTTTTTATTTGCAAGAGAATACATATAAAATAAAAAAGACAAGACTAGGATACAAAGGGAAAAAATATAGAGAACCTTGTGCCAGTTTTTACTACTCATCTTTCACCTACATTTTTTCAAGAAGAATACTGGCTCCACTTGTCTTTCCATAGTTTTTATCAATGCTCCTAAGAATGATAAAAGATATTATAAAAGATAAAATCCCTGCTATAAGAGACATTAAGTCCTTGTTAGCAAGACCCATCTTATTAAAAATATAATAAGATAAAGAAATTGCTGACATAAATAGGACTAGTGGCAAGCCATAAACTAAAAATTTATAGGAAAGCACTGACTTGTCATTGGTTTTAATCTTAACTAGATCTCCAACTTTTGCAGAAATTGTATTGTTAAACTCAAAGAGCTCTTGTTCAGATTCAGCACACTTTGCATTACAAGATTCACAAGATTCTCCGCAGGCACTTTCTCTAGTAAATTCTACAAATATTTTGTTGTCCTTTTGAGCTCTTACAATGCCAATACTTTCCATAAAATCACCTATTCTTAATCTTCGATTACCTTAATGTGAACTTCTTCTAATTGTTTTTCTGTAAGTCCTGTTGGTGCTCCTGTCAATAGACAAGTTGCAGCTTGAGTTTTAGGGAAGGCTATTACGTCTCTTATGCTCTTAGCACCTGTAAATAACATTACAAGTCTGTCAAGTCCATAAGCAAGTCCTCCATGTGGTGGAGCTCCATACTTAAAGGCTTCTAGAAGGAATCCGAATTTTTCCTTGGCTTCCTCTTCTGATAAGCCTAGTGCTTCAAACATTTTTTCTTGGACTTCTGGGTCGTTAATTCTAATACTTCCTCCACCCATTTCGTCGCCATTTATAACAATGTCATAGGCCTTTGCTCTCGCATTTTCCTTGTCATTTACTAATTTATCCACATCTTCATCAAGGGGACTTGTGAAAGGATGGTGCATAGCAACATATCTTCCTTCCTCTTCATCATATTCAAATAGTGGGAATTCAGTTATCCAAACAAGTTTATAATCATCTTCATCAATTAAGTCCATGTCCCTTGCAATCTTATTACGAAGGTTACCTAGACCACTAAATACAACAGAATTTTTGTCAGCAAGAATTAAAATTAAATCACCTTTTTTTGCATCAAAAGCAGAGATGATTTCTTGCATTGTTTCTTCAGATATAAATTTAGCAATTGGTGAATCAATTTCTTCATCAACCCTTATCCAAGAAAGTCCCATTGCCTTAAAGTCCTTGACAAAGGATTCTAATTTTTTCAATTGTTTTTTGGAATAGAAGTCGCTTCCACCATCAACCTTGATACCTCTAACGCTTTTACCCTTTTCAGTATTTCCTTCAAATACCTTGAAGCCGCAAGCTTTTACTAAATCAGAAATATCTTTTAATTCCATGCCAAATCTAAGGTCTGGTTTATCTACCCCAAACCTATCCATAGCTTCAGAATACTTCATCCTCTTAATAGGAAGTTCGATGTCTGTATTTATGACTTCTTTAAATAATTTTTGAAGAAATCTTTCATTTATTCCCATTACATCTTCTTCGTCAACAAAGCTAAGTTCCATATCAATTTGAGTAAATTCTGGTTGTCTATTTGCTCTTAAATCTTCGTCTCTAAAGCACTTAGTAATTTGGATGTATCTATCCATCCCTGCAACCATTAATAATTGCTTCATTAATTGTGGTGATTGAGGAAGAGCGTAAAATTCACCTGGGTTAACCCTACTTGGGACTAAGTAGTCTCTCGCTCCTTCAGGAGTTGGCTTAGTTAACATAGGAGTTTCAACTTCTATAAATCCATTTTCATAGAAGAAGTCACGAGTAATTTTATAAATCTTTGAACGAGTCATAAGATTTTTTTGCATACTTGGTTTTCTTAAGTCAAGAGTCCTGTACTTAAGTCTCATATTTTCTGCAACATTGTCATTGTCCTTAACATAAATTGGTGGAACTTCAGATTCACTTAAAATTTTAAGTTCCCTAGCTAGGACTTCAACTCTACCAGTTTCTAGGTCTTCATTGATTGAAGATCTCATACGAACTACACCCTTAACAGCAATGACAAACTCTCCACGAAGGTGTGATGCCTTTTCTAAAAGCTCTTTAGATGATGTATCATCAAAAACAATTTGTGCAATCCCGCTTCTATCTCTTAAGTCAACAAAAACTATGGATCCCAGTGACCTTTGCTTTGCCACCCAACCCATTAGGACAACTTCTTTTGAAATCATTTCTTCTGAAATCTCATTACAATAATTTGTCCTCTTGAGATTTCCCATTTTTTCAGCCATATTTCCTCCTAAAAATTAAACTCCAAGCCTCAAATGGTTTGGAGCTTATTCGTTAACATTTTTTATAATCGATTAGCCATTTATATTGTTTTTATTCCATAAAAATCTATTTTAATTATAAAGCAAGGCCTTTCAAAATTCAACTTTAACAGATTCTCTTGTCTATTCTGTGAGAAAAGCCTTTAATATCTTTCACTTTATTTTCTCTCAAAAGTTTTTCTTTTACAAAGCCTGCTCCCTTATCCATACCTTGACAGCCTGCAAGTAGTAATACATCATCTTTATCAAGTAAATCAATTGTATCGTTAATGGACTCTTCAAGGGTGTCATATACTTTGCAAGCAATCTTATTCTTATCTAAAATACTTTTGAAGACTTTTAATTCTTCATCAGTTACCCTGTCCTTTTCTTTAACAGTATCTCTTGATAAAGTTGCAGTAAGTGATTTTGGTTTTAAAATTTTTATCCACTTTACTAATCGTTCTGTAATTTCACGATTAACTTCAACTCCTCTTTTGCCTCTTATGGCATAGAGAATGTTGAGATTTTTATAATCCATTTCCTTTAGAGTTTCCATTGTTGCATCAATATTCTTTTCATTGGCAAAGTGATCATCTAAAATTTTAAATTCTTCATCAAATATTAATTCAAATCTTCTCTCTACTCCCTTAAAATTCTTTAGGGCTCTCTTTATAATTTCTATATCAATCTTTAGACAGAGGGCAATTATTATTGCAATGACAGAATTCATTACTGATGAGTAACCAACTGATCCAAGTTCAATCTCAAATTGAGATTTTTTTAAGATAAAATCTTTTACTTTTATGTCTCTATTTATCTTAAAAATAAATTTTCCCTTACCACTTGAAAGGTCAAGATTTTGGATTCCAAAGTCAGCTTCATTGTTTTCTAAAGAGAAACTAAGAACTTGTGCCCTTGTCTTATCCCTTAGAGAATAAATTTTTTCATCATCTGCATTTAATATTGCAAGGGCATCTTTTTTTGCGTGTCGAATAAGTCTTGATTTAAACCTAAAATAATTTTCAAAGCTTCCATGTTGGTCAATGTGTTCTCTGCCAAGATTATTAAAAGACACAATGTCAAAATCTATATTCTTGTTCCTATATAATTCTTGAGCAGATGAAGAGACTTCCATAGTCACATCGGTTACTCCCTTGTCCTTCATATCCCTAAAATATGATTGAAGAGTTAGGGACTCTGGAGTTGTAAGTACAGATGGAATCATTACATCGGCATATCTTGTTAAGACAGTGCCAATTATCCCAGTATTTCTTTTGTCTTCTTCTAAAATAGAGTTAACCATAAAAGCAGTAGTTGTCTTGCCATTAGTTGCAGTGATACCTATTACATTCATATCTCTTGAAGGATCTCCATAAAAGTTTCTCGCCATATCTGCAAGGGCAATCCTAGAATTTTCAACTCTAATTTGCTTAATATTCTCTTCAGAGTAGTTTTCAACTACAGCAATTTCTGCTCCCTCTTCTTTTGCTTTCTTTATAAACCTGTGACCATCTGTGACATAGCCTTTTATGGCAACAAAAATACCGCCCTCAACTACATCGTCTGTGTGAAAGGCGATATTTTTTATTTCTATTTCTTTATCTATTTCAAAATTTGCATCAATAATATCTAAATTATTTAAAATTTTTTCTAATTTCAAGATTATCTTCTCCTTAGAAAGTCTTCAAGGTTTTTAGAATTTAAATTCCTCTCAAACTTTCCCTTCTCATTTAAAACCTTTGTGCTTGCACCTAGACCAAAACCAATAATGTTTTCAAGTTCTTCCATCATAACAATATTATAAATTGAGGCATGACCCTTCTTTGCATATCCAATATTCTCTGATGAAATTACAGATTTTTTCTGCCTGTAGAGATAATAGGGCTCATAATTATTTTCCATTAAAAGTTCCTTCGATTCTTCCAGAAGATTTCCAAAGTCTTCATCATTGTGGTAGGAATTTTCAAAAAGCTTTGATCCATTCTTAAGAGCTAGGGTATGAAGAGTTATATTTTCTGGAGAAAAATTAATTGCCTTCTTTATAGAATCAATAATACTTTCTTTATCTTCTCCAGGAAGACCCATAATCAAATCCATATTTATAGTTTCGAAATCAAGCTCCCTTGCCTTATCAAACCAAAATCCAAAATCTTTATTTGAAACCCTATTTAATTTATTTATTACCTCTCCATTAAAAGTTTGCGGATTAAGAGAAATCCTATTAACTCCCTTGTCCTTTAGCATCTTTAAAGTATCAAGGCTCAAGCTATCAATACGCCCACATTCAACAGTAAACTCTCTCGTGTGACCAAACTTATTAATAAGTGCATCAATAATTTTTTCCAAGTTTTCTAAGCCAATTGAAGTTGGAGTTCCCCCTCCAATATAAATTGAATTAGGCTCCTTAGAAAATTCAAGCTCGTAAGAATTTATATCATTGATTAAATTTTTGGTATATAAATCCATCTTTCCCTTGTTCTCTATTGTTGTATCAAAGGAACAATATAGACACCTTGATGGGCAAAAGGGTATGTGAACATAGACATTATAATTACTAAATTTAGAGTTAAGTCTAAGGGCTTCTTGATTTTTATAAATCTTATATAAAAACTTCCCTTCGCCACTTCCTATCCTGTACTTGTCCCATAAAATTTTAAGGGACTCATCATAGGAAGAGCCCTCAAAAACTTTTGAAATAAGTTTTAAGGGCCTCACTCCAGTTAGGATTCCAAAGCTTGAAGCAAAATTTTTTTCCTTAGAAAACAAGTCAAATAAATATCTCTTTATAGTGAAGTGAGCTTTTTCATCATGAAGTCTAAGCCTTTCACTAGCATTTATCTTGTCTCCAAAAATGCTAATAAAAATAATTTGGTCTTCAATTTTTATTTTAATGTTAAAGTTTAAATCTTTGTAATCTTTAGGAAGCTTCATCCTAAAAAATTCAAAAATTGACTTCTTTAAACCTTGACTTTCATTTTCTATCTTAATCATACTTGTCTAAGATAAGGGTTAGTCATTTTCTCATAGGACATTTGTGACTCAGGACCGTGACCTGATAGGACATAAATCTCATCGTCAAGTTTTTTCAGTTTCTTTAAAGACTCAACCATTAGACTATGGTCTGACTCTGGGAAGTCAGTCCTTCCTATTGAACCATTAAAAAGTGTGTCACCTGCAAATAAATAATTTTCAAATAAATAGCAAACTGATCCAAGAGTATGGCCTGGTGTTTCAATAACTTTAATAGTGCCTCCTGAAAAAGGAATTTCATCACCATCTTTTACGAAAACATCTACATCAGCTGCTTCAATTTGCATACCAAAGGCAGAAGCTCTAACTTCCTTTGGGCTTTCTAAGAAGGCCCTATCTTTTTTTGAAAGATAAACTGGAGCCTTGTATTTTTCCACAAGAGCAGCAACAGCACCTACATGATCAAAGTGACCATGAGTTAACAAAATATATTTTATATTTAATGAATTCTTCTCAATGGCTTCAATTATATTTTCACTTGATCCACCTGGGTCAACCACAAAGGCATCCTTGTTTTCATCAAAAAGGATAAAGCAATTTTCTTGTAATTGCCCAACAACTAACTTCATAATTTTATATTCCATTATTTCACCTAAAATTCCTTGTTTGAATCCAATAAAATAGTAACTGGTCCATCATTAATAAGTTCCACATCCATATCTGCACCATATTCACCAACAGAAACCTTAATATCTAACTTTTTCATCTCTTCAATGAATTTTTCATAAAGAACTATTCCGTCGTCAAACTTAGCCGACCTAATGTAAGAAGGTCTATTGCCCTTTCTGGCATCTCCATAAAGGGTAAATTGACTTACAACTAAAATTTCAAGACCATAATCAAGAAGCGACTTATTCATAACCCCTTCTTCGTCATCAAAAATTCTCAGTTTACTTACTTTTTTTATAATATAGTCTAAGTCATTTTCGTCATCATTAACTTCTATACCAAGTAAAAGCATAATTCCCTTGTCAATTTTAGAAATTAATTTTCCATCAACAGATACACTTGCTCTTTTTACTCTTTGAACTACTCCACGCATTTTATCACGCCTTTATCCTGTAAACTTCAAGGACATTGTTTATCCTCTTTAGTTTTTCCATTAGTCTTTCAAGTTCTTCACTGTCAGTTATTTCAACAGTAATATCTATGACAGCATCCCCATTTTTTACAACTTTTGCATTTAAATAGGACATACTAAGCTTTGAGTCATTTACCCTACTTGCAATATCAGCTATAACATTAGGTTTATCAAAGGCCCTAATTTCAATAGAAGCACTGTAACTTGTTGAATTTGAATTTTCCCACTTAACTTCTACAAGTCTTTCTGGGTCAACATTATTTTGTAGGTTTTTGCAGTCCTTTCTGTGAACTGAAATGCCCCTTCCAATAGTTATATAACCAATAATTTCGTCTCCAGGGACTGGTGTACAACATTTTGCAATCCTAACATTTACACCATCAACACCCTTGACTTCAATCCCTTGGTTGTTATATCTCCTCTTAGATTCAACAATTTCTTCAATGGCTTTTTCGTCTTTCTTATAATGCTTATTATAAATATCTTGCAACTTTGCAGTTACTTGGGCAGTAGTTATACTTCCAAAGCCAACTGCTGCATACATTTCATCAAGACTAAGCATATTTAATTTTTCTTTTACTTCTTCTAACCAATCATCACGCAAAATCTTGTGAGTTTCGTAACCAAGCTTCTTTACTTCCCTATCAATGGCATCTCGTCCTCTTTCAATATTCTTTTCCTTGTCTTTAATCTTGAAGTATTGCAAGATTTTTTTACGAGCTTGAGGACTCTTGACAATTTTTAACCAGTCAAGAGATGGGCTTGTATTTGGATTTGTTATGACATCAACTATGTTACCACTTTGTAGGGTGTAATTAAGTGGTACAATCCTACCATTAACCTTAGCACCTACGCAGGTGTTACCAACTTGGGAGTGAATTCTGTAGGCAAAGTCAATTGGAGTTGAACCTTCTGGTAGGTTTATAACATCTCCCCTTGGAGTAAATACAAAGACCTCATCAGCGAAGAAGTCAATCTTTAGGGTATCCATGAAGTCTCCTGGATCATTTAAATCCTTTTGCCATTCCAGCAATTGTCTAAGCCAAGTCAAGTTTTCATCAAAAGCTGTTTCTTTAGAAACTCCTGCCTTGTACTTCCAGTGGGCAGCGATACCATATTCAGCAGTTTGATGCATTTCATAAGTCCTAATTTGAACTTCAAAAGTCTCTCCATTGTTGTCGATAACAGTTGTATGAAGAGATTGGTACTTGTTGGGTTTAGGCATGGCTATATAATCCTTAAACCTGCCTGGTATTGGTTTAAAGAGTGTATGAACAACACCTAAAGCACCATAACAATCTTTTACAGAGTGAGTCAAAATTCTTACTGCAGAAAGGTCATAAATTTCATCAAAAACCTTTCCTTTTTTCTTCATTTTCTTATAAATTGAGTAAAAGTTCTTTGGTCTTCCCTTAATTTCACACTCAATTCCAACATTTTTTAGGTTTTCTTCAAGTTGTTTTATAATATGGTTGATTAAATCTTCTCTTTCATTTCTCCTCTTGTTGACCATATCTACCAATTCATAGTAACCTTTTTCATCAAGATACCTAAGTGAAAGATCTTCAAGTTCCCACTTAATCCTGCTCATACCAAGTCTATCAGCTATTGGTGCATAAATTTCAACAGTTTCTTTTGCCTTTTCAATCTTTTTGGCATCAGTCATATACTCAAGAGTTCTCATATTGTGAAGTCTATCAGCCAATTTAACAATAATAACCCTGATGTCCTTTGCCATGGCAAGAACCATTTTTCTTATATTTTCAGCTTGTTTTTCTTCCTTATTTTTGTAATTTAATTTCTTTAACTTTGTAACCCCATCAACAAGCTCGGCAATTTCCTCCCCAAATTCTTTTTTTACATCTTCGAGAGTTACATCTGTATCTTCTACAACATC
>NZ_KQ960194.1:0-52111 GCF_001553125.1 Peptoniphilus sp. DNF00840 | reverse complement strand
TATCTTCTACAACATCGTGAAGAAGGCCAGCAACAATAGTGGCTGTATCCATGTTCATATCAGCCAAAATCAAGCTAACATTAAGAGGATGAATAATATAATCTTCACCAGAATTCCTCTTTTGACCCCTGTGATGTTCATCAGCCATCTTATAGGCACGTCTAATCATATCTATATCAGCATTTTCATTATAGGATTTTACTTTTTCAATTAATTCATCTATTAATAACATTCTTCTCACCTGTGATTCTATAGCTTTTAATTTTTAATTGAATGGTAACATTCCCATTAAATTTATTTAAGTCAAGATTAAAAACTATATCTATTAAAATATTGGAAGGCCTTCCATTTAAAAGACCCATAACTTCTTCCCTTCCATAGGAACTAGCAAGCTTCCTTAAAAATACTTTAGAATCTTCAAATAAAATACCCGTGTAATTTATATTTTCTTGAGACAAAGTCATCTTCAAAAAGTTTTTGTTTTTACCCAAGATATTAAGCGATTTTATCTGCAAGTTTTTGGCACCAAACTTTGGGGCAGAATTTCCATTCCCGAAGGGAGCTAGAGACTCTATATCTTGAACAAGCTTCATACTAATGTATTTTAGTTTTAAGTTTCCGTCTATATAAACCTTTCTTATTAAGTCATCTTCTGTTAGACTTTCTTTCTGGTCTACATCATTAATAAAATCTTCGAGATTTTCCAAGGGAAGAGCTAAGCCGCAAGCCATCTTGTGTCCACCAAAACTCTTGAGGTATTCCTTTGATTTGGAAAATTCTTGGAACATATTGTATTCTTCAATACTTCGTCCAGACCCCTTAATTAAGTCCTTGGAATCACTTAAAACTACGCTGGGTCTATAATACTTTTCTTTAATCTTTCCAGCAACAATACCAAGGATTGATTCATTTAAGCCCTCCTCATAAACTATAAGGATTTTATGCTTATCTAATAATTCTTCCTTTTGTATCTTCTCATCTATTACTTCAAAGGCATCACTGGTTAGCTTTTGTCTCTCATAATTGAGGTCTCTTAATTTCTTAGCCCTTTCAAGAGCAAGTGAATAATCCTTCTCCAAAAATAATTCTATAGCTTCTTTAGCAGATTCTAGTCTGCCACTAGAATTAATCGTTGGTCCAATGATAAAACCTATATGGTAAACATCAATATCTTCTTTTTTTATATCAGAAGCCTCTATTAGGGCATTAAGTCCCAAATCCTTAGTTTCCCTTAAGAGCTTAATTCCTTCAGAAACTATTACCCTATTTTCATTTGTTAGTGGCATTACATCACATACAGTTGCTATGGCAGCGTAGGGTAATAATTTTTCATAAAACTCTTCCTTATCTACTCCCTTAATTAAAAAAAGGTACTCTATGAGTTTAAATGCAACTACTCCACCACATATTTCCTTAAAGGGATAGGCACAAGAAGACTGTTTTGGATCTATAACTGCACTTGCATCTGGAATAATCTCAACTTCACTTCTGTCTTTAACAATCTTCGGCACCTCATGGTGATCAGTAACAACTACATCAATACCTAAAGACATAGCATAGTCAACTGCATCTCTTGCAGCAATTCCATTGTCGCAAGTTATAATGCACTTGACTCCATCCTCATGGGTCTTGTCAATTAAATTCTTATTAATTCCATATCCATCTTCAACTCTATGGGGTATGTCATAGGAGACATCTCCGCCAATAGTCCTTAAGCCTTCATACAAGATATAAGTTGACGTCACACCGTCAACATCATAGTCACCAATAATTCTAATTTTATTCTTCTTAGCCAAGTGACTTAAAATTATATTTGAAGCCTTTACCATATCCTTTAACAAAATAGGTGAATTTAAATTTGAAAGACTTGGTTCTAAAAACTCTCGAATGTCTTCTTCTGTATTTATTTCCCTATTAAGTAAAATTTTATATATAACATTGTTTATCCCTAATTTTTTATAGTCGATACCAGGATCACTTTTGTTTTTTATAAACCATCTTTCCATTCAATCACCACTTTATGTATGAAGATAATTATATCAAAAATTATCATTAAGGTAAAACAATTAGCCTATCAAGCAACAAAAAAAGAACCCTCATGGGGTTCTTAAAAAATTTTTATCACTATTCATTAGCTAGAACTGAAATTGCACACTCAATTCTTTTCTTTTCCATTTCGCATCCAACCTTGTAAGGCTTGCTTAAGTCATTGTTACTGTAGTAAGCGTTGGCGTGACAACCACCTGAGCAGTAATATCTTGCCCAACAAGTAGGACAGTCTTCATTAGTATAGACGTTAGAATTTTTAAAATTATCTCTTAACTCAGTATTTGTAATTCCATCATCAACATTACCAAGTAAGAAGTCTTCTTCACCAACAAATTGGTGGCAAGGATAAATTTCTCCTTGGGGTGTTATAGCAACATACTCTGAACCAGCTCCACATCCAACAGTTCTTTTAACTATACAAGGCCCTTGTGATAAGTCGATAATGAAGTGGAAGAAAGAAAAGTCTTTGTCTTTCTTTCTTATCTCAATGTAATCCTTAGACATCTTCTCATATTCATGAAGTATTTTTTCAAGGTGCTCTTCTCTAATTGCGTAAGGCTCCCTCTCATCAGTAACTACTGGTTCAATAGAAGTTTTTTTAAACCCATGAGAGTAGAAGTCTTTTAAGTCTTCAGAAAAGTCTAAATTTTCATTTGTAAATGTTCCCCTGATGAAGTAGTCCTTGTCTCCTCTTTTTTCAATTAATTCTTTGAATTTTGGAACAATAATGTCATAAGACCCTTTACCATTTGTAGTAGGACGCATTTCATCATTTATTTTTTTTCTTCCGTCAATAGATAGAACAACATTGTCCATGTTCTCATTAATAAATTCGTCTATTTCATCATTTAGTAGAACACCATTAGTTGTAATTGTAAACCTGAAGTGTTTATTATATTTTTTTTCTTCTTCTCTACCATAAGCTACAAGTTTTTTTACTAAGGCAAAATTCATTAGAGGTTCACCACCAAAGAAATCTACTTCAAGATTTCTCCTGTTACCAGAATTTTGTAGAAGAAAGTCTAAGGCCTTCTTGCCTGTCTCAAAGTTCATAAGACTTCTGTCGCCCTTAAAGTCACCTTGAGATGCAAAACAATACTTACATCTTAAGTTACAATCGTGAGCAACATGAAGACAAAGTGCCTTTACTACATTTTGAGGATTGAATCTAGGAAGTTTAAAGTGTTCATCTTCAGAAAATAATAAATCTTCTTTAGCCAAGTAGTCTATTTCTTCATAAGCTTCTTTAGCGTCTTCTTTATTATATAGTTTTGAATATTTATCAATAACTTCATCCTTTGACAATTTTTCATAATCATCAATCATTTCATATACAATTTTTTCTACAATATGGACTGATCCACTTGCTATATCAAGGACAACATATCTATTATTTAAATAAAATTTATGAATTCTTTCTTCCATCTTCTCTCCTTTACTTAACCCCTAACAAAATAAAAGCAAGGTTTCCCTTGCCTTAGTTTTCAGAATTTTCACATTTTTGATTTCCTACGGTACAGCTAGTCTTGCAAGCTGATTGACAAGATGTTTGGCATTCTCCACATCCGCCTTTTTCGTAAGTTTTCTTAAGATTTTTTTGTGTAAGTGTTTTAATGTGTTTCATAATATCTCCTATTCTTCTTCAACGTCTTTTAGATCAGTATTCTTTTTATAAGTACCATTAATTCCCCACTTCATAATTTCAAATTTTGTATTGTCAGATGAAGTTTCGATAACTAAGTAATCTTCCTTAACAAGGATAATTTTTCCAATAATACCGCCGATTGTAATTATTTTATCTCCAACCTTTAAGCTTTCACGCATTTCATTGATTTCATTTGCTTTTTTCTTTTGTGGTCTTATTACAAAGAAATAGAAAACAGCAAACATCAATATTAAAGGAAGGAAATTTAACATTGCTCTTTGATCCATTATTGACCCCTTTCTTCTTAATATTTAATAATTATATTATACATTTAAACTCATAACTTAACAAGAATATCTTTAAGTCTTTACTTGTAACCATATTTTTTATAAAAATCTTTTTTATATTCAAGGAAGTAGTCTCCCCTAATGGATTCTCTAATGTTTTCCATCATATTTATTAAGAAATAGAGATTGTGAATAGTTGCTAGCCTCATTCCAAGTATCTCGTCTACATTAAATAAGTGTCTAAGATATGCCTTTGAAAAATTCCTGCAAGTGTAACAGTCACATTCATCATCAAGCCTTGAGAAGTCCTCTTTATAAATTGCATTTTTTATTGGAATTCTTCCTTGATGAGTTAAGACACTTCCATTTCTTGCAATTCTTGTAGGAAGAACACAGTCTGCCATGTCCACTCCTCTTTCCACTGCTTCGAATAAGTAATCTGGGCTTCCAACTCCCATTAGGTATCTTGGTTTGTTTTCTGGCATAAAGTCTGTTGTATAATCCAAAATCTCAGTCATTAAATCAATAGGTTCTCCAACTGAAAGACCTCCAATGGAATAACCCTTAAAGTTCATATCAACCATTTCTTTTGCAGAAATTTCTCTTAGATCCTTGTACATCCCTCCCTGGATAATTCCAAAAAGAGTTTGATTGTCTACATTCTTGTGATGGTTCTTACATCTTTCAGCCCATCTAAGAGTTCTTCTCATTGAATGATCAATATATTCATGACTTGCTGGATAGGGTGCACATTCATCAAAAGCCATAATTATATCTGACCCCAAAATGTTTTGTATATCAATTGACTTTTCTGGAGAGATAAACATCTTACTCCCATCAATGTGACTCCTGAAGTGAACACCTTCTTCAGTAATTTTTCTATTATCGGATAGAGAAAAAACTTGAAATCCTCCTGAGTCGGTTAGAATTGGTTTATCCCAATTCATAAACTTATGAAGACCACCTGCCTTTTCTATTATCTCTGTACCTGGTCTTAAAAATAAATGATAGGTGTTTGATAAGATTATTTGAGCTCCAATATCTTTTAGCTCATCAGGTGTCATTGTCTTAACTGTAGCTCTTGTCCCTACTGGCATAAAAATTGGGGTTTCTATTTCCCCATGATTTGTCGTTATTTTTCCAAGTCTTGCCTTTGAATCCTTAGAAGTTTTTAATAATTCAAATTTAAACATAAAACCTACCTTATAAACATGGCATCACCAAAGCTGAAAAATCTATATTTTTTCTTTACCGCTTCTTCATAAGCCTTTAAAATAATTTCTCTACTTGCTAGGGATGACACGAGCATTAGAAGGGTGGATTCTGGCAAGTGAAAGTTTGTTATAAGTGCATCGACACATTTAAACTTATAAGGTGGATAAATAAATATATTTGTAAATCCACTTTTCTCACATACTCTTCCATCTTCATTGGCAATTGACTCAACAGTTCTCACACTTGTAGTCCCAACTGCAATCACTCTGCTTCCCCTGTCTTTAGCCGCATTAATTCTATCTGCAACTTCCTTTGTCATTACATAAAACTCAGAGTGCATCTCATGTTCGTCAACATTTTCTACCTTAACTGGTCTAAAAGTTCCCAGTCCAACATGAAGAGTAATGTAACAAATTTCTACACCCTTATCTTTTAATTTTTCAAGAAGTTCTTTTGTGAAGTGAAGTCCTGCAGTTGGTGCTGCAGCTGATCCTTCTTCCCTGGCATAAACTGTTTGATACCTATTTTTATCCTCTAGCTTTTCTGTTATATAGGGAGGAAGTGGCATTTCTCCAAGTTCATCTAGGATTTCTTCAAATATTCCATCGTACTCAAACTTTAAAAATCTGGATCCATCTCCAGATATATCTAAAACCTCAGCAGAAAGTTTATCACTAAAAATAATTTTTGTTCCTATTTTTGCTTTTTTACCAGGCTTAGATAAACATTCCCAAATATCATCTTTTCTATTTAAAAGAAGAAATTCAATCTTTTCTTCTCGCCCTTCCCTGTGTCCATAAATTCTTGCAGGCATTACCTTGGTGTCATTTAATACCAACAAATCACCCTTTTTAAGATAATCTATTATGTCATAAAAGTGTTTGTGCTCCATTTCTCCAGTTTCTTTATCTAAAACTAAAAGTCTGGAATGGTCTCTCTTTTCTTCAGGATGTTGTGCTATTAATTCCTTTGGTAAGTCGTAATAAAAATCTTTTGTTTTCATTTTTGCCTTTCTATTATTTTATCTTTTCTATATTTGTACCTGGAAAATAAAATCCAATAATATCCTTGTAATTGCTTCCTTTTTTAGCCATTTCGACAGCACCATACTGACTCATGCCAACACCATGTCCGTATCCCTTACCACTTACTAATATTTTATTTCCTATTACATTTACATCAAATAGGGTTGACTTTATAATTGTATTGCCAATTTTTTTCCTAAAATCAGTAGCCTTGATTTTTACATCTCCTTTAGATGTAGAAAAAGTCAAGTTGTTAACTCTATTTGAATTATTATAGTCAAGACTAACACTAAATACGTCAGATAAATTTAACTTCTTTAAGTCACTATCTTTAAGCTCATAATTCCACGGATGAACTGAATAAGGATCTTCTTGTGCTATAAGATAAGGAACACTATTTCCGCCCCAAGCTTCAGAAGATGAAACTGTATAACCACCAGAAGAAGCACAAAAAATTGTCTCTGCAACTTCACCCTTATACTTAATAACTTGTCCAATAGTTTCTTCTACAGCCTTATTTGTAGATTTATTTTCAACATCTTTTCCATAATATACTTGTGATCTTGTAGTATCATCAAGATTGTAACCATTTTTTTTGAACTTGTTGTAGTTGTTTATGGCAAAAGATCTTGAGCAAAGTGCTTGAGCCTTTAAAGATTCCATTGGAAAGCTTGGGCTCATTTCTTTAGGAAGAACTCCCTTTAAGTATTCATCTATCTCCACCCTATTTACTACATCAAGTTTTTTATTGTTGACTCTAAAGGAAATTGCTCCTCCATAGTTTCTCTTTATCTTATCAACGTAAATCGGCGAATCAGAAGATATTAAAAAAGCTCCATTTTGAGGGAAGTTTTTTAGTGTAAAGTTTTTACCATCTATGTTAATTTTACTACCGTCAAAGATAATATTAATTTCTTTGTTATTTGTATTATTAATGACTTGTTCATCAGAAGTAACAACTCTTAGATTAGATTTTGATTTTAACTTTAAATTTTCCCCAACAGGAATAGATTTTCCAACTTTTATGTCAATCTTGTCATAGTCTTCCTTAGCAAAGATATTTAATGGCAGTAAAACCAAAAATAAAGCTAACAATAATATTTTTTTCATTTCATTCATCCTTATACTCCAAACCAAAATGATCATAGGCCCTCTTAGTGGCCACTCTTCCTCTAGGCGTTCTAATAATAAAGCCTATTTGCATTAAATAAGGCTCGTAAACATCTTCTACTGTTCCCTTATCTTCACCAATAGCTGCCGATATCGCATCAATTCCCACTGGTCTTCCGTTGAATTTCTCAATCATAGTGAGTATTATTCTTCTGTCAATATTGTCTAAGCCAAACTTATCGATTTCAAGAAGGTTAAGTCCCTTTATAGCAACTTTTGTTGTTATAACTCCACCTTCTTTTACTTCAGCATAGTCCCTTACTCTCTTTAAAAGTCTATTGGCAATTCTTGGTGTTCCTCTTGATCTTCTAGCAATTTCTAATGCTCCCTCTTCTTCTATGGGAACATTTAAAATTTTTGCCGACCTCATTATAATCTCAACTAGAGACTTACTATCATAAAGATCTAGTTTAAGCATAACCCCAAATCTATCTCTAAGAGGTGATGTAAGCATACCTGCCCTTGTAGTTGCCCCAATAAGTGTAAAGGGTGCAAGGTCAAGTCTTATAGACCTTGCAGAAGGTCCTTTGCCTATTATTATGTCTAAAGCATGGTCCTCCATAGCAGGATATAAGATTTCCTCCACAGACTTATTTAACCTGTGAATTTCATCTATAAAAAGAACATCATCATTATTTAAATTTGTAAGAATACTCGCTAGGTCTCCCTGTTTTTCAATTGCAGGACCAGATGTAACTTTTAGGTTAACACCCATCTCATTGGCAATTATACCAGCAAGTGTAGTTTTCCCAAGTCCTGGTGGTCCACTTAAAAGTGTGTGATCCAAGGGCTCTGACCTGTTTTTGGCAGCTTCAATAAAAATTTTTAAATTCTTAACTACCTTTTCTTGGCCAATATACTCTTCTAACCACTTAGGTCTAAGACTTACTTCCCTAGCATCGCCATCAATAAGCTCTGGCTCCACTAATCTATTTTTTTCCATTTTATCAACCCATTAATTTTAAAGCTTCTCTTATTCTCTCAGAAATATCAAGTGAAGGATCTACTTTGTCTAGTGCATTTTTAGCATCATATACATTATAACCCAAGGAAATTAGAGCCTCAACTGCTGAATCATCCTTTTCCTCGATAATTTCTACTTCATCAGTCATAGAAGTCAAGTCTAAGTCTAACTTTTCAACCTTGTCCTTTAATTCAAGGATTATCCTCTGAGCAGTTTTTTTACCAACGCCTGGTAATTTTGTAAGAGATTTTTCATCCTTTGATACAATGTATTTTGCAATGTTAATTACATCATCGCCATCAAGAATTCCCATTGCTAGCTTAGGTCCAATTCCCGTAACACTTGTAAGAAGATCGAAGGCATCTCTTGTTTCTATATGGCTAAATCCATATAAAATTGCTGCATCCTCTCTTAAAACCAGCCTGATGTTAATGAAAACTTCCTCTTTTTCATAAAAAGTATGAAGCTCCCTTTCTACCATATTTACAATATAGCCTATTCCATTGGATTCAAGTACTAGGTACCCCCTATCAGTAGAGTGAACTCTTCCCTTTAAAAATTCTATCATTATATCATCCTAAAACTTTCTTTAAACTTAATTGAGCTTCCATGAGTTATTGCAACTGCCAAGGCATCTGCAACATCATCTGGTTTTGGAACTTTCTCTAAGTTTAAAATAATCTTTACCATCTCTTGAACTTGATTTTTTGTAGCTCTTCCATAACCAACTATGGCTTGTTTTACTTGAAGAGGAGTGTATTCGTAGAGTCCTGCTCCAGATTCTTTGGCAGCTAAGACTTCAACTCCACGAGCTTGAGCAACTGTTATTGCTGTCTTTACATTCTTGTTAAAAAAAAGTTCTTCGAAGGCTATGTCATCGGGTTTATACCTTTCTATAAGATCATTCATATCTTGGTATATTGCATTTAGCCTTTCTGGAAGTGGAACTTTTGCCTCTGTTGTTATTGCTCCGTAATCCAAAACTTTATAAGAATTCCCTTTGAGTTCTATAAATCCATACCCAACAATAGCTATCCCTGGGTCAATCCCCAAAATTACCAATTTATCACCACTTTAAAAAGGATAGTATAAAACTATCCTTACTTGTATCTCTTTAAAACTCTGTCGTTAACTCCATCCCAAAAAGCATTTCTAAAAACTCTGAAACAATCTATGTATAGAAATTTAGAAATCTTGTTATTTAAAATTTCAATTTCAGAATCAGTTAAGTAGGAGTCAACTTCTTTAATTTCAACGTCGTCATCTTGACTTCTAAAAATAAGCTGCAAGTCTAGGTGGTCGTTTATACTTTGGATCTTACTATTGAGAAGTCTTTTTCTAACATCAGTAAGAGTGTTTTTTATAAAAATCCTTATTTGCCTATCTTTTCTTATTTCCTTGAAAACTAACTTCTTAAAAGATAAAACTTCCTCGTTCTTAAATTCATATTGAAAAAGTTTCTTTCTATTGTAAAGTTCATCTATAGTAAGGTGCTTCAAGGTTATTATCTCAAGCATATTAATGTGCTTTTTTGAGTTAAAGCCGAGCCTATATCCCTCTAAGTATAAATATAGTTCAAGCCTATTTATATCATCATGAATAAGATTGGAGAGGTTTCTCGATATAAGTTCAATTCCCTCTTTTTGCCTATAAACCTTTACAATATCCTTTCTCAAATTCTCAAGAGTAACATATCTTGGATAAATATTTTCAATAGACTCGTAAACATTATAAAGATTCAGTAAAATATTTATGCTATCCAAGTCGCCCTTGTACAAGAAGTTTGCGATTAGGTATTTTTTTATATCTTTAAAGGCAAGCCTTTTATAAGGTGTCTGATTTAATTTTTCAGCCAAATCCATAAAAAAATCCTCCGTTAGTTCGTATAAAATAATTATACTATAAGTCACGGAGGATTTAAAATCCAAATTGTAAATGTAATGTAATTATAATAATTTAATTTTGTTTTCTTTACAGAAGTCTAAACTCTTTTCATCCCAAACGCCTACTTGAACTTCACCAATGTGTTGTTTTTCTAAGAAGAACATACAAATTCTTGATTGACCAATACCTCCACCTACAGTGTAAGGTAGATCTGCATTCATAATATTTTGGTGATAAGGAAGTTTAAACCTTTCAGTTGTATTTGTAAGTTCGCATTGGCTCTTTAGAGATTCTTCGTCAACACGAATACCCATACTTGAAACTTCAAGAGAGTTATCTAGGACTTCATCCCAGAACAAGATGTCCCCATTTAGGTTCCAATCATCATAGTCAGGTGATCTAAGATCGTGGGGCTTGCCAGACTTTAGTTCATGACCAATTCCCATGATGAAGACTGCTCCCTTTTCCTTACAAATTAATTTTTCTCTTTCCTTAGGAGTTTTTCCTGGATACTTATCTTCTAATTCTTGGGAAGTTATAAAGAAGATTTCTTCTGGAAGTTTCTTTGAAAGAATGTAAGGATAAGTTTGATTAATATATTCTTCAGTTCTTTTAAATACAGAATAAATTTCTCTTACAATTAAGAAAAGATACTCCTTATTTCTATCAGACTTATTTATAATTTTTTCCCAGTCCCATTGGTCTACATAGGAAGAGTGAATTTCATCAAGCTCTTCTTCTGCCCTAATGGCATTCATATCAGCGTAGATTCCTTCATACATATTAAATCCGTAATCCTTAAGGGCATTTCTCTTCCACTTAGCAAGAGATTGAACAATTTCAACATTGATTCCATAATGTCTAAGATCAAAGTCTACAGCTTTTTCTCCATTTAAGTTGTCGTTAAGCCCTGTTTCAGGTCTTACAAATAGAGGGGCAGAAACTCTTTGTAAGTTTAGAGTGTTTGCTAAATCTCTTTGAAAGTAATCCTTAACTGACTTGATTGCTATCTGTGTCTCTCTAAGATCTAATTTTGTAGCACTAGAGTTGTTCCTCATTTTTTTCCTCCCTAATTATAAAAATCTTTCACCCACAATAAGCGAAAGATTTCTTTTAAATATATTGTATATCAAAATCTCCTTGAAATTGGAGACTTGATTCAATAACTAAAATAGAAATATTTGTACAAAGATTTAAAGCAAAATTTAAATCATTGTCAAAAGAATGATCTGACCCCTTGTATTGGTCTATAACATCTATTAAATACTTCATAACTCTTTCTTCAAGTTTCATATCAGAATCTTCTAAAAAATTAATATCATCAACACTGATTACTGAAGAAAAATCTTTTTCTAGGTATTTATTCTCCCTTGCATAAAGGGCTAAGTCTTGTTCGTACTTAACGTGTTTTCTCAAATTTTCTACGAAAGTCATTCTGTAAGCATGAGGATAGCAAACAAAATCACATAGATAGTGCATTATTATGCCAAGTCTCTTGCTCACATAGTTAATTAATAATTTGCTTTCATTTCCTTCTGAATAAGAGAATCTTGAAAAGAAAATTAATTTAGTAATTTCCTTTGCTATATATTCTCCAGATTCGTCGAAATAATGTCTCTTCAACTTGTAATAAGGAAGGACATCTGGGGCAACTGATCCCCAAAGCACTTTTCCCAAATTTAAATTGACATTGTATTTGTCTTTTATTCTATCGTGGACAATCCTTGCCACGATTTTATGTGTATCTGGTAAAATTTTTAAACACATCCTAAATAAAAATTTTCATCATCTTTACAAAAAGATTTTATACTTTTATAGCAAAATTGTCAATTTTTAGTTTGTCTTGTCTAGTTCCTTTGATATTACGTCCCAAATATTTGAAGTTTCAAAGCCAAGTCTCCAGCTTCCAACGCCTGCTAGATTATATTTGTTAACAAGGGATACCTTCTTTTCAAGTGAATTTGCATCTTCAATCCAAATTTTATAGTTAGCATTGTTTTCTTGATACTCAACATAATTTTGTTGTGACTCTTTATCCCAAACTGGTTTCAAGCCTTTGGCTGCGATTATTCTAGCAACTTCATCCATAGAAATTGTCTTAGAAGTTACCTTGCCACCAGCTTCCTTCCACATTCTAGTGTAAAGAGGGACTCCAAGAATCATTTTTTTATTTGGAATGCTTCTAAATAATACATTGACTGATCCTTCTACCCACTTGTATTGGGCAACAGATCCAGCCTTATCAGAAGATCCCCAGTGTTGGTCGTAGGCCATTACTACCATATAGTCAGCAATATCAGCAAGAGCCTTTCTATCATAAGGTTCCTTTGTAACTTCAGCTGAAATTTGTGGTGTAACATCAACAGATATAATAAAGTCATCACCTGCAGCTTGTCTGAACTCTCTTACAAAGTCTGTTATATAATCTCTATCATCTACCCTTGTATGTTCAAAGTCAATATTTATTCCCTTCATTCCATACTTTTTACAAAGTTCTAAGGTTTTATTTATAACCTTCTTACGAGTGTTTTCATTTGATAGGGCCTCATGAGTTACATTTGGATCAAAGGAGTTGTCAAGATATGCCCAGACATCTATTCCTAAGTCCTTGTATTTTTTAATATAATTTTGATTTCCCCTGTCAATCATATCCCCATTTCCATTCCTAATGGAGAACCAAGTTGGTATTATAACATCAAGTCCCTTAATGTCTTTTATTTGGTTAATCTTGTCTTCAGAATGTTCTGCATAAGTGTAGTCCCAAGTTAAGTTTATTGGATCAGCAAATGTATTTTTTGAAGTTGACTTAAAAGAAACTTTCTCAAAGTTTTCATCTAGGTCCTTCTTTAAAACATAACCAGCATATCCTTCAGGCATCCTAACCTTGCAGAACTTACCCTTTTCTTCATAGACATATAGTTCCTCTCCCTTAGGTAGCTTTTTAATAATTGGGCTCCTCTTAGAATCAGATTCTCTTAATAGAGTTTCAGATGTAGTTTTTGTTAAATCATATTCCTTATCCCTGTAGTCAAGAAGGAGCAGTCTAATGTCCTTGTTGTATCTTAACCTAACATCATAGTCATAGATAAAGGCTTCAATTGGAAGCATAATCTTTCCATTTTTTTCAATAACAGGAGCACGCAAATCAATTGTCCCGCTGTTGAACTTTGCTTTGTATTCATTTAATTTTAAAATTTTATTAGCATGATCGTTGTTGATTTTAACTTCTCCAGTTGACTTATCATATTCTATACCCTTATCGAGGTATTCTTTTATGTAGTCAAGGGAAAGATAAATCATTCCATCTTCAATGCAAAAATCGTCCTTATCAATGTCCTTGTCTTCTGTCAAAAAATTAAACTTATCGTACTTAGTTGAAATTTTGCTAGTTCCTCTATTTTCAACAAATAAAAATGCACCAGCTGCTAGGACAATAATTAATAAGAGTCCCACAAAAAGTTTTTTCAAATTTATCACCCTTTTTTAATTTATTTGCTCAAAATAAAAGATACTAAAAATAGGACTTAAAGTCCCATTCTCAGTAGTTTGTTTTTTCTCTAACTTTTGCAGCCTTACCTTGTCTATCTCTAAGATAGTAAAGTTTAGCACGTCTAACTCTACCCTTTCTTGTAATAACAAGATCAGCAATTCTTGGTGAGTTAAGTAGGAAAGTTCTTTCAACTCCAATACCGTAAGAAATTCTTCTTACTGTGAAAGTCTTTCTAGCGCCCTTTCCTTGAATTTTTAAAACAGTACCATCGAATACTTGGATTCTTTGTCTTTCGCCTTCGATAATTCTGTAGTGAACGCTAACTGTATCTCCAACATTAAATTTAGGTAAGTTTTCATTTATTTGTTCTGCTTCAATAGCTCTAATATAATCCATTGTCTTTACCTCCTTCCAGTAAATCTTTCAAAATATCTTTTTCTTCATCATTTAAAGTTTTATCTTTTAATAAGTCAGGCCTTTTCTGTAAAGTATTTTTTATAGACTCTCTGAGCCTATACTTCCTAATTTTTTCATGATCTCCACTTAAAAGAATATCAGGAACTTCAAGTCCTCTAAATTCTCTTGGCCTAGTGTATTGGGGATGTTCTAAAAGTCCATTGTAGTGTGATTCATCCTCAAAGGACTCCTCACTAGCAAGTACACCATCAAGTAGTCTTGACACGCCATCAATGATAACCATTGATGCCAACTCTCCACCAGTTAAAACATAATCACCAATGGAAATTTCTTCATCAACATAATTTTCAATGACCCTATTGTCAATACCTTCATAGTGACCGTTTAAAAGAATAATGTGTTCTTCATTTTTTAAGTCTTTTAGCTTATCCTGTGTAAGCACCTTGCCCTGTGGGGACATATAATAAACTTTAGATCTTTCTGTCTTTACAGATTCTATTGCCTCTACTATTGGTTTAATTTGCATTAGCATACCAGGTCCACCGCCATAGGGGTAATCATCGACTTGTAAATATTTGTTGATGGCAAAATCTCTAATATCTACAGTTTCTAATTCTAGCTTTCCTTGGCCAATAGATCTTCCAACAATAGAAAAATCTCTAATATTATTTATGAATTCGGGAAATAATGTTAAAACACTAATTTTCACAAAATCATTCCTTCTATTAACTTAATAGTTATTGTTGAATCTATTTTTTTTATAAATTCTTTTACTCCAGGCACCTGATAAGTTTCCTTGTCCTTGCCTTCTACGACAAAAATATCATTAGCAGGGTATTCCAATACTTCCTTTAAGACTCCAATGTAATTGCCATCAGTGTCATAAACTTCTTTTCCAATTAAATCAGAAACATAGTATTGGTCTTCCCTAAGTTCTAACCTGTCTTCATCCTTAATATAAAGCTTAGACCCTTTTAGGTTTAGAACATCGTTTATATTTTCATAACCTTCAAAGCTTAAATAGACAAAATCATTAACTCGAACTTTTTTAATAAAAAATTCTTTTAAATCTTCACCTACAAAGACGCTCTTAAGTTTAGAAAACCTCTTTTTGTCAAAGGTATAAGGATCAACTTTAAGTTCCCCCTTGATACCATGAGTATTAATAATTTTACCAATGCAAGTAATTGAATCTTTAATATTCTTCAATTTCCAAATTAACCTTTACATCTTCTTTTAGTGAAACAGCTTTTAAAATTGCTCTTATTGCCTTAGCAATTCTACCTTGTTTGCCAATAACTTTTCCCATTTCATTTGATGCAACTTTAAGAGTAATATCAATTGAATTATCATTCTTAGTCATTGCTACATCAACTGAAGAAGGATCGTCAACTAAAGATTTAGCAATATATTCAATTAATTCAACCATTTGGTCCTCCAAACATACTGTTATTCAGTAGCTTCTGATTCACTTGCTTCTGCTGTATTATTTGAGTTAGCACCAGCGCTGTACACTGAGTTTTCTCTGAAAAGTCTGTCAACTGTATCAGTAGGCTTTGCACCATTCTTAATCCAGTTGTTAGCTTTTTCTGCATCTACAACAACTTCCTTAGGAGTTGTAAGTGGGTTATAATAACCAATCTCCTCGATGAACTTTCCATCTCTAGGGCTTCTAGAGTCTGCTACAACTATTCTATAAAAGGGTTTTTTCTTAGCACCCATTCTTCTAAGTCTAATTTTAACTGCCAAATTATTCACCTCCACAAAAAAATTTATATATTAAAATATATAAGCTAACTTAAAAGGAAAAAGGTAATTTAAACTTTCTCTTTCCCATTGTCTTGGACATATTTCCAAATTGTTTCATCATCTTTCTCATGTCCTTAAACTGTTTAATAAGTTTGTTTACATCGGCTGGACTAGTTCCAGATCCCTTTGCTATTCTCTTCCTTCTGGAAGAATCTATAATTTCTGGCTTTTGTCTTTCCTTCTTAGTCATAGAAAGAATAATAGCCTCTACTTTTGCAAATTCATTATCAGGTAAGCTAATACCCTTTAGAGCCTTGCTGTTCATACCAGGAATCATTCCTATTATATCTTCAAGTGGCCCCATATTTTTCATTTGCTGCATTTGGTCTAGGAAATCTTCAAAAGTGAAAGTTGACTTCCTAAGCTTTTCTTCAAGTTCCTTTGCCTTCTTATCATCAACAGCTGATTGTGCCTTTTCGATTAAGGAGAGCACATCTCCCATTCCAAGTATTCTTGAAGCCATTCTATCTGGATGAAAGACTTCAATATTATCCATTTTTTCACCACTGGCGATGAACTTAATAGGAACATCTGTAACCGACCTAATTGATAAGGCAGCACCACCTCTGGCGTCACCATCAAGTTTAGTTAAGATAACACCTGTTAACTTTAACATGTCATCAAATGTGTCAGCAACATTTACTGCATCTTGACCTGTCATTGCATCGAGGACAAGAAGAACTTCAGATGGTTCAAGTGCCTCGTGAATATCTTGAAGCTCCTTCATAAGGGCTTCATCTATGTGAAGTCTACCTGCAGTATCTATGATGACTACGTCATTTCCATTTTTCTTGGCATGTTCAAGAGCTGCCTTGGAAATATCTACTGGAGAAATTTTATCTCCCATAGTAAATACTGGAGTATCGACAGACTCACCAACAACTTGAAGTTGTTTTATAGCTGCTGGCCTGTAAACGTCACAAGCAACTAAAAGAGGTCTTTTTCCATCTTTTTTTAATTTATTGGCAAGCTTACCACTTGTAGTAGTTTTACCTGCACCCTGAAGACCACACATCATTATAACTGTTGGTTTCTTTGAGAAGTCAATTTTAACCTCGCTAGTCCCCATTAAACTTGTGAGTTCTTCATTAACAATTTTTATTACTTGCTGGCCGGGAGTTAGGGATTCTAAAACTTCTTTTCCCAAAGCCCTTTCCTTTACTGTCTTTACAAAGTCTTTTACAACTCTGAAGTTTACGTCAGCTTCAAGAAGTGCAAGTTTTACCTCACGCATTGCCGCGTCAATATCTTTTTCAGATAATTTGCCTTTACCTCTTAAGTTATGCAAAGTATTTTGCAATTTATCGGATAAACTTTCGAATACCAAAAATCCACCTCCTAGTCAAAAAGTATTTCTCTAAGCTCTTTAATTTTTAAATTATTATTTTGACTTAGACTTTCTTTTTCTATACTTTCTAAAATGCTTTCTATTTTTTCATTTTTTATTTGTTTCTTAGCTTCTTCTTTTTTTGCATTTTTGATTAACTCAAGTTTTGCTTCAAAATCTTCTAAGTTATTCTCCGCTCTCTTTAAGTTATCGAATACTGCTTGCTTAGATATATTAAGTTCAGATGAAATCTCGTTGATTGTGCAATCATAAACATAATACATTAGGGCAGCCTTCATCTGCTTTTCAGTAAGAAGCTTTCCGTAGAAATCAAGTAAACTGTTCATCCTGAAAAATTTCTCATTCATTATATCACCATTTTTCTCATAAGGTCAACCTCTTTACTTGACCTATCTAATTCTAACTAATTGCCTACTTAATGTCAACATTAATTTTAAAGTTTTTTAATTTTTTATGAATTTTTTGCCGTCGCCACTCTCTTCAATAAACTTTTAACGGAAATAGTTTGACAACTTATTAAATTTTTATTATGTAGCAAAATAATATGACTCCACAAAACTTTATAACTTATTAATTTTCTATTAAGTCATAAAAATTTCTTGCTTTGTAATTTTCTATAAAGCCATAAATTTTTATTACTTTATAATTTCTTGCAGCTTTGTTAGTTTTTATAACTTAATGAAATTTTATTTTTCAATTTTTCTAACTAGATTTAAAATTATTTTCCACAATAGGGCTTTCTATAATTTTTTGTGGACTTCACTTAAAAGTTAGTATTAAAAAAGTAGGTCCTAAGACCTACTAAATAATTTTATAAATTTTAACCAAAAATTGTTTCTAAGAAGCTATCAATGTTAAAGTCTTGAAGGTCATCAATGCCTTCCCCAACTCCAATAAGCTTAATAGGGATTCCAAGTTCTGATTGAAGGGCAACAACAACGCCACCCTTTGCTGTACCATCAAGCTTTGTTAGTGCAATTCCTGTTATGTCAGTTGCTTCTCTAAAAGTCTTAGCTTGGTTAATTGCATTTTGACCTGTTGTTGAATCAAGTACCAACAAGTTTTCTCGATTTGCTTCTGGGAACTTGTTGGAAATAATCCTATTAATTTTTTCAAGTTCCTTCATTAGATTAGACTTGTTGTGAAGTCTTCCTGCTGTGTCAACTATTAGGACGTCAGTTTTTCTAGCCTTTGCTGCTTCAATTGCATCGAAAACAACTGCTGCAGGATCTGACCCTTCAGCGTGACTAATTATATCAACATGGGCCCTGTTGCCCCATTCTTTTAATTGGTCAATGGCTGCTGCCCTAAAGGTATCTGCTGCACAAACAAGAACAGACTTGCTTTCTCTTTTAAATCTTGAAGAAAGCTTACCAATAGTTGTTGTCTTACCAACTCCATTTACTCCAACTACTAAAATAATCACTGGCGGATCTGTCTTAATTGGAGTGTTTAACTCTGGATTCATAAGTTTTTTTGCTTCTTCCATTAAAAGAGGCTTAACTTCTTTTGGGTCGTTAATCTTTTCCCTAATTATTGTTTCACGCAAGTTGTCAATTAGCTTCATTGTGGTTTCCATTCCAATATCTGCTGATATTAAAATATCTTCTAGGTCTTCAAGCATCTCATCGTCAATCTTGACATAGGCACCTAAGACAGTGTTGATTTTAATTCCAACTTCTTTTCTAGTCTTGTCTAGACCTTCCTTTAGTCTTTGGAAGAGAGAAACTTTTTTTGGCTCTTCTACTATCTCTTCAACTTCTTCTACTTCTTCACTGTCATTAGCTTCCTTGGTTTCTTCTACTTCAGAAAGATTTCCTTCTTCCGAAGCTTCTTCAAGTTCTTCCCTAATTTTTTCTCTTTCTTTTTGAACTTCTTCTGCTTGGATTTCTTCCTTTTTATCTAAAGCTTCTTCAACAACTTCCTTGTCTATAGAAGCTACCTTTGCGTCTTCTATTTTTTCTGAATTGTCAATATCTTCATCAGAAAGTTTGCCTTCCTCTGAAGCTTCTTCTAACTTTTCTTCTATTTCTTCTAACTCCTGAGCTTCTTCTTCCCTAATCTCTTCATTAGTTAAAATAATTTCTTCATCAGCATCTTCCTTGGGTGCAACTTCTTCAGAAAGCTTCTCTTCAATTAAGTCTTCCTTAATCTCTTTGTCATCTTTTTTCTTAAATTTATCCTTAAACCAATTAAACATATCTATCTCCTAATCCTTTAATTTTACAGAGAACAATTTACTAATTCCCTTCTCTTCCATTGTAACACCATACATAGTCTTTGCAATCTCCATTGTCAGCTTCCTGTGGGTTATGATTATAAACTGAATTCCTTTAAGAGTTAAAAGGTAATCAGCATACCTCTTGATATTTGCATCGTCAAGGGCTGCATCAATTTCATCTAGGATACAAAAAGATGCTGGCCTATACTTTAATAGAGCGAACAAGAGAGCTACTGCAGTAAGGGACCTTTCCCCACCAGATAATAATGAAAGAGATTGTAATTTCTTACCTGGAGGCGAAGCCTTAATCTCAATTCCCGATTCTAAGACATCTCCCTCTACACTTATCTCTGCACGACCGCCATTAAATAAAATTTTGAAAATTTCTGTAAAGTTTCCAGAAATTTCTTCCATAGCTTCGTTAAATAATTTTTTCATTTCATGGTCCAGCTTGCTTAGAATAGATTTTATTTCTTCTTTAGAATTAATTAAATCATCCCTTTGTGAAGTGTAAAAATCGCATCTCTCTTTTACAAGTTTGTACTCTTCAATAGAAGAAATATTTACTTCTCCATAGTCGCGAACTTTTTTCTTTAATCTTCTAAGAGTTCCCTCTTTTAAGTCCTTGAGGTTATCGTCAATAAAGTCATGATAATCTAAGATGTCGTAGTCTTCCTTTAACCTATCTACTTCACTAGAAATTTTATTTCTATTCATTTCAATTTTAAGTTCAGTTTTTTCTATTTCAGAACTTATTATTAGGAATTTCTCCTTAAGGTTGGAAAGCTCTTCTCTCTTGTCTAAGTAAGTTTTATTTTTCTCATCTAAGTCCTTCTTAACTTCTTCTAATTTGAGATTTAAGTTATCTATAAATTCCCTAATTTCTTCAAGAGATTTTTTATTTTCTTCATTAGATTTTGCCTTTGCTTCAATATTAGCTTGAGACTCTTCTAATATTTTCTTATTATTATCAAGTTTTTCATCAGTCGCAGAAATTTCAGACTTTATTCTTTCAATTTCCCTGGACTTGTAGAGTATTTTTTCTCTATTTTCTCTTTCAAGTAGTTGAATTTCTATTTTTTCATTTTTTAGCCCTTCAATTTCTTTTGAAAGTTCGTCTAGCCTATCTCCACTGTCAACTTCAGCTAAGAGTTCTTCAAGCAACTTATTCTTGCTTTCAATTTGAAGCTTGTTGTCCTCTAAACTATTTAAGTCTGCTTTAATATTTTCTTCAAGCTCATCTCTTTCTCTTAGATACTTGTTTAAGTACTGGGAGTTAAGATCATTGTCATTTTTATTTTTGTAAATATTTGACTCAATTTCATTAATCTTGAGACTTATAGAATTTCTTTTTTCCATATAGGAACCTGCAAAATCATTGAGGTCTAAAATTTTTTCTTCAACTTCCTTCTTTTCTGCTTCAAGTTTTTTAAGTTGGCTTTGAACTCCCTTAAACTTATTTTGAAAATCAGTAATTTCATTTTTACGCAAGATAAATGAGCTGTTGTAGTTGTTAAGTGACCCACCTGTTATGGCTCCCGATGGATTAAAGACCTCACCCTTTAGAGTTACAACCTTAAGCTTATGTTTTTTTGAAATCCTAGAGGCATTTTTAAAATTGTCAGCTATTATAACTCTTCCAAGCAAATTATAAAAAATTCCCTTAAATACTTCATCAAACTTTATTAAGTCACAAGCTATGCCAACCATACCTTCTTCTTTGGAGTTAATGCTCACTCTGCTTCCAGAGACCCTATCTAGTGGAAGAAAAGTCGCCCTACCCATTTTATTTTTCTCCAAGATTTTTAACATCTCTGAGGTATCCTTAGTAGAGGATACAATAATGTTTTGGGACATTGACCCAAGTGCAACAGAAATTGCTCTTTCGAAATCTTTTTCCACATAAAATTTTTCTGCAACTGGACCATAAAGTGAATCCTTGAAAATATTGTTTTTTGAAGAAAAATTCATAAAGGATTTAACAGTCCTGTTGTAGCCTTCATAGTTTGATTCCATATTTTCAAGAATCTTTAACCTTGCAAGGATTTCATTTCCTTTATTTTTTCTTTCTATTAAATCAGATTCAAGCTTTTTATTTTCATCGTCAAGTCTCAAAAGATCTTCTTTGGTCTTTTCAAAGTCTTGGTCATCACTTTCTAGTTTTTCCTTTAAATTTTTTAATTCTAAAGTATCCCTATCAATAATTTTTTCAAATTCAGTTTGATTTTCTCTAAGATTTTCTATGGACTTATCAAGATTAGACTTCCTGTTGTTTTTTTCTTCTATTATATCTTCAAGGGTTTCGCTCTTGAATTTTATATTTTCTATTTCATTTTTTAGCTTATTTTTATTTTCAAAATTTAAGTTGCCAAGATCTTCTAGGTTCTTAAAGTCGGCTTCTAATTTTTTTATTAAGTCTTCTTTTGTATTTAGTTTTTCAAGAATTCCTTCTTTAGAGGAATTTAATACTTCCCTGTCTTTTTCAATTTCACCTATTAATTCTCTTGACTTTAGCAATTCTTTATCTAGGCTTTCATTTTCAAAGCCAATTCTTTCAATATCCCTTTTTAGAGAATTTATTTTTTCCTCATCTAGGTTTATTTCTAAATTTAACTTATCAAAGTCTTCCTTGTAACTACTTAATTTTTCACTAGAAGTCTCACTTTCTTCCTTAAGACCTTCAAGCTTTTCTTGAATTTCTTCCAGATTTTTGGATAAATCCTCCCTATTGTTTATGATTTGATCAGAATCTGACTTTAAAACTTCAAGTTCCTTGACCTTGTCGAGTAAGTCCTCTTCACGTTTTTTCATATCCTTGCAAGAAAAATTTATGTCGTAAATTTTTAATTCTTCATAATCTTTTAAATAGGACTCAGCTTTTTCTGCTTGAGTTTTTAAGTTTTGTTCCTGAACTTCTATTTCTGAAAGAATATCTTCAATCCTAATGAGGTTCTCCTCTGTCTTTAAAAGTTTATTCTTAGATTGAATTTTCTTATACTTGTACTTTGAAATTCCTGCAGCCTCTTCAAAGATATTTCTCCTGTCTTCAGGTTTAGAACTAAGGACAGACTCAATCTTTCCTTGACCTATAACAGAGTAGCCGTCCTTACCAATTCCTGTATCCATAAAGAGTTCTTTAATGTCTTTAAGCCTGCATTTCTTGTTGTTAATTAAGAATTCACTTTCAAGGGACCTATACATCCTCCTAGTTACAGAAACTTCATTATAATCCACATTAAGGGACTTATCTGAGTTGTCAAATACAATAGTTACCTCAGCCATGCCTAGGGGCTTTTTGGAGTCAGTTCCAGAAAAAATTACATCCTCCATCTTACTTCCACGAAGGTTTTTGGCAGAAGATTCCCCCAATACCCAGGTTATTGCATCTGTAATATTACTTTTTCCACTTCCATTGGGTCCGACAATTGCCGTAGTGGTTTCATCTAATTCAATTTTTGTTCTATTTGCAAAGGACTTAAAGCCCTGCATAGTAACGGATTTTAAAAACATTTGCTCACCTGTAGTAATTTCTCACATCAATAACTTCGTCTTTCTTTGACAAAATTTCCACTTCAAAATCAGATAAATTTTTTTGTCTAAGATTTATTTTTTTTATTCCAAGTTTTTTTATAATTTCCTTCTTGTTCCCTGACCCTTGTCCACTAATGTTAGAAATATTTTTTCCTTGGGCAAGTAGTGTAATTTCATCAGCAAGATTATTCGAATCCATAAAATAATTTATAAGTGCATTTTTAAAATAAAAAGATTCTACCAATTGCCTATAAGCTGGATGAAAGGCACCTGCCACAATATCTCCACCATAGTTTATGTTGTCTGTTGGCTGAAGACCAACCCTTATTACATTAATATTATTTTTATAATAAATATTTAGAATATCAGCCACATATTTTATTGAATCTCCTAATTCAAGGGACTTGTATGATCCCTTTTCAAGATTTTTACAAAGGGCTGTCTCTTTTATAACAAGTGTTGGATATATCCTCACACAATAGGGCTTTAATTTTACGAATTCCCCTGCAGTATAAAGAGATTTTTCTAAAGTATCCCCTGGTAATCCCACCATTTGTTGGAGACCTAACTTAAATCCATAAGACTTGATTAGATGGGCAGCTTCATATACGCAAGATGCATCATGTCCCCTGTTAGATAACTTTAAAACTTTAGGATCAAGACTTTGAACCCCAAGTTCAATTATATCTACTCCATAACTTTTTAAGTTTTCTAAAATTTCATCATCTATAGCATCTGGTCTTGTTGAAAGTCTTATATACTTAACTAGGTCTTTTTCCTTATATGAATGAGCCACCTTTAAAAATCCAACTTGTTCTTCAAGTGGGATAGCAGTGAAGCTTCCACCATAAAAGGCAACTTCAACATTATCCTTCCTCTTAAAATAAGAAAGATATTCCAAAATAGTATCTTCAACATCACTATTTGAAATATCTGTAGACATACCTGTAATTTTTCTCTGGTTACAAAAAACGCAATCATTGGGGCAACCGTAGTGAGGAATGAAAATAGGTATAATATTTCTCTTAGACATTCCTTTTCCTTTCTAGAGCTTCCCTTGCAGCTTCCTGTTGAGATTCCTTCTTAGTCTTGCCAGATCCTCTACCAGACAAAACTTCATCTAAGTATAATTCTGTAAAGAAAGTTTTGTCATTATCAGGTCCCTCTTCTTTTACAAGTTTATACTCAGCTTTTTGACCAGACCTTTGGACCTCTTCTTGCAGCATAGTTTTGAAGTCAATGTTAAAGAGCTTATATCCATCTTCTTTTAAGAATTCATCAAATAAATTCAAGATTATTTTCTTTGCATTATTAAAGTTTGAATCCAGGAAAATAGCCCCAATTAGAGCCTCCAAAGCATCAGCAGAGGTTGACTCCCTCTTGTTGCCGCCATTTTTCTTTTCCCCTTTGCCAAATCTTATAAAGTCTCCCAGTTCCAGATCCTTTGAAATGAAAAATAAGACCTTCTCATTAACAGACTCTGCCCTCATCTTAGTTAAGGACCCTTCTAGGTCTCTTGGAAAGCTTTTATAAAAATACTCTCCAATAACTAGACCGAGAACAGCGTCTCCAAGAAATTCAAGTCTTTCATTGCTTTCATATTGTTTCATTTTGTTTTCATTTACAAAAGATGAATGAGTTAGGGCGGTTTCTAAAAGACCTTTATCCTTAAAATTATAATTTAATTTTTTTTCAAGATTTTTTAAGTTGGAAAAGGTCATGTAATTATTGTTCCAAATCTTCTACGTATTCTATTACATCGCCAATAGTCTTTAACTTTTCAAGATCTTCTTCAGAAACTTCTGTCTCAAATTCTTCTTCTATAGTCATTACAAGTTCTACAAGTTCAATAGAATCAGCGTTTAAGTCATCTTGAAAGTTCATATCTTCTGTAAGATCATCTTGATCAATGTTAAATTGTTCAGCAATAATTTGTAAAATTCTATCCTTCATTATTTTTCCACCTTATCTTTTATTTTTTCTACAATATTAGATTCCGCTATATCTATGGCGTACTTAGCAGCATTTTTTATAGCTCTAGCATCAGAATTTCCGTGGGCCTTAATAATATTTCCATCAATTCCCAATAGAATTGTACCCCCAACTTCTTTAGCATCTAAGTTTTTAAGCTTCTTCATCAAAAATTCAGTAAAAGCCTTTTTACTTTTGTCATCTAGATCTGAAGTTGCAATTCCGTGAAATATACTTTTTGTTGTAAATTCTACAAGACCTTCAATAGATTTAAGAAGAACATTTCCATCAAATCCATCACAAACTAGTAGGTCTACATCATTGTCCATAATATCTCTAGCTTCCACATTACCTACAAAGTTTAAATCAGATTCTTTTAATTTTTGGTAGGCACCTTTATAAAGAGTATTGCCCTTGCCTTCTTCTGCACCCACATTTAAAAGTCCAATTTTTGGATTTTCTATCTTATAGTATTCTCGTAAAAAGACATCGCCTAGAATTGCAAATTCTTCTAAGAGTTCTGGGCTTGTGTCCATGTTGGCACCTGAATCTATAACAAGTGTATTTGACTTAAGACCTGGGATCAGAGTTGGAAGAACTCCCCTCTTGATTCCCTGTATCCTACCTACAATAAAGATTCCACCGCCTAATAAAGCACCAGTACTTCCTGCAGAAATAAATGCATCAGCCTTCTTTTCTTTTAATAGGGTCAAGGCCTTTACAATAGAAGAATCTTTCTTTTTTCTTAAAGCAAAAACAGGTTCTTCATTATTTTCTATATTTTCACTTGCATCCACTATTTCAACTTTATCTTTATTATAATCTAAACCTTGAAGATTTTCTTTTATAAAGTCTTCTCTTCCCACAAGGATGACTTCATTATTGAATTCGTTGGAAGCATCAATAGCTCCCTTAAGGATTTCAAGCTTGTTGTCGCCACCATTTATATCAAATATTAATTTCATTTCGACCTCCATTAATAAACTTAATATTATATTAAATGACTAAAAAAATCAATCTTTTGCCATTATTTAATAAGATTTCTTAACTTATATCGAAACAAGCAAAATTATAATTCAGCTGTATGATGAATATTACTTTTTTTTCTAATTATGCTAATTTTAATTTCTTAAAAAGAAATTCATTTCTATTCAAGTACCTATTATATTAAGTTAACTTTCTTAGAATCTAAATACAAGTAAGCCATCAAAGTTAAAATTTTATTTTCTACAAGCTAATAAAAAATTACTAAGTAGGATTTTTTTACAACTTAATAAACATTCACGACTTTTTAAAAATTCACAACTTTATAAAAATTCATGACTTTATAAAAATTCATCACTTTATAAAAATTCATCACTTTATAAAATTTCATAGTTCAGCATTAATCTACAAGATCTTCATGGTTTACTAATTAATAAGAAAATATTAACTTGATAAGTTTCATAAACAAATTACTTATTACTTCACATAAATTTATAACTAATCGATTCCAAAAAACAATAATTTAAATACCATCAAGCTGCAATAAGAAAAATGAAGTCATATAAAATATAAAAGGCAATAAAAAAACTCGCTCAAGTTTCCTCAAGCGAGTTAAATTTATTTATTTAGAAATTATATTATTTGGCAAAAATTATTCTTCACCTTCTGCTAGTGCAAGATAGCCTTCGTATCTTTCCTTAGCATTTTCTTCAGCAACTTCGTAAAGTTTTTCTGCTCTTTCAGGGAATAACTTCTTAAGAGATGTATATCTTACTTCTCCATCAAGGAAGTCTCTGAATGGTTTAGTTGGTTCTTTAGAGTCTAAGATGAATGGATTCTTTCCTTCTTCTTTAAGTTCAGGGTTGAATCTGTATAGGTGCCAGTAACCTGTTTCAACAGCTTTCTTTTCTTCTTCAATTGAGAAGCCCATACCTACTCTAATACCGTGGTTAATACATGGTGCGTAAGCAATGATTAATGATGGACCATTGTAAGCTTCAGCTTCTTTAATTGCCTTGTAAGCTTGGTTCTTGTCAGCACCAAGAGCAATTTGAGCTACATATACATAACCATAAGTTGTTGCCATTAGACCAAGGTCTTTCTTCTTAGTTAACTTACCAGCTGCTGCGAATTGTGCAATTGCTGCTGTTGGAGTTGACTTAGATGCTTGACCACCAGTGTTTGAATAAACTTCAGTATCAAGAACAAGGATGTTGATGTTTTCACCAGATGCTAGAACGTGGTCAACTCCACCGAATCCGATGTCGTAAGCCCAACCATCTCCACCGATGATCCATTGACTCTTCTTAATTAAGAATCTTTCAAGACCCTTAAGGTCATCAATGATTTCATCTGCCTTGTCGTTGCCGAATTTCTTATCAAGAACTTTTAGTACACTTGCACTTGCTGCCTTAGAAGTCTTGTAGTCATCCATTCCTTCAATCCAAGTCTTGAATGCTTCGTTTGCTTCTGCATCAAGGTTAAGTTCAATGAAGTCTTCCATAAGGTTTTTAATTCTATTTCTTGTTTGAGTTTGAGAAACAGCCATACCATATCCATATTCAGCGTTATCTTCGAATAGGGAGTTAGCCCATGATGGTCCATTTCCACAATCGTCAGTACAATATGGCATTGATGGTGCTGATCCACCCCAGATTGATGAACAACCTGTAGCATTAGCAATACTCATTCTATCTCCAAATAATTGTGTAACAAGTTTTACATAAGGAGTTTCTCCACAACCTGCACATGCTCCTGAGAATTCAAGATATGGAGTTTGGAATTGAGAGTTCTTGAAGTTGTTTGGTTCAATATTTTCTTGTTTTGATTTTATATTTTCAAATGCATATTCCCAGTTAGCTGCTTGAACATCTAATTCGTTTTCGAATGGTGACATAACAAGTGCTTTTTCTTTTGCTGGACATACTTGAGCACAGTTACCACAACCTGTACAATCTAGTGGAGAAACTTGCATTCTGTATTCATAATTTTCAAGTCCCTTACCTCTAGCCTTAACTGTTTCAAAGCTTTCTGGTGCATTAGCCTTTTCTTTTTCATCAGCTAGGAAAGGTCTAATTACTGCGTGAGGACAAACTAGTGAACATTGGTTACATTGGATACAGTTTTCACTCTTCCAGTGAGGAACTTTAACTGCAATACCTCTCTTTTCGTAACGGCTTGTTCCTGATGGGAATGTTCCGTCAACCATGTTGATGAAAGTTGATACAGGAAGATCGTTACCTTCTTGTCTGTTCATTGGGATTAGGATGTTGTTGATAAAATCAGGAGCTCCATTGATTTTGAAGTTCTTAGTTGTATCAGCATCTTTCCAAGAATCCTTAACTTCTACCTTGTGAAGAGCTCCAATACCTTGATCTACTGCAGCGTAGTTCATATTAACAATATCGTCACCCTTTGCACCGTAATCTTTTACGATAGCTTGTTTTAGAAGTTTAACAGCTTCATCTAGTGGAAGTACTTGAGAAAGGTTAAAGAATGCAGCTTGCATTACCATGTTAGTTCTTCCGCCAAGTCCAACTTCTGCAGCTATTTTAGTAGCGTTGATTGTGTAGAATTCAATTTCATTTTCAGCAATATATTTCTTCATATATCCTGGTAGGTGTTCGTCAAGTTCTTCGTCATTCCAAATAGTATTTAGTAGGAACTTTCCACCCTTCTTAAGTCCTCTTAATAGGTCATAAGAGTAAACGTAAGATTGTTTTGAACATGAAATAAAGTCAGTTTCTGTTAGTAGGTAAGTTGATGTAATTCTGTTGTGACCAAATCTTAAGTGAGACATTGTAACCCCACCAGATTTTTTAGAGTCATAGTCAAAGTAACCTTGTGCATACATGTCAGTGTTATCACCGATAATCTTAATAGCAGATTTGTTTGCACCTACAGTACCGTCAGATCCGAATCCCCAGAACTTACATCTAATAGTTCCTTCAGGTTCAGTTGTGATGTTTTCTTTAATTTCAAGTGATTTGTGAGTTACATCATCAACAATACCAATTGTGAAGTCGTTCTTAGGTTGGTCAGCTTTAAGGTTTTCGTAAACTGTTAGGATATCTGTTGGGTTAGTGTCCTTTGAACCTAGACCATAGATACCACCAACGATAAGTGGTTTTTTATCTGATTCGTAGAAAGCATCTCTAATGTCAAGATAAAGTGGTTGTCCAACTGCTCCCTTTTCCTTAGTTCTATCAAGAACTGCAATTCTTTCAACAGTTTCTGGAATTGCTCCCATTAAGTGCTTAATTGAGAAAGGTCTGTAAAGATGAACTTTAATAAGTCCTGTCTTTTGTCCTCTTGCGTTTAAGTAATCAACAACTTCTTCTATTGTTTCAGTTACTGATCCCATTGCTACAATAATATCAGTAGCATCTTTTGCACCGTAGTAGTTGAATAGGTTGTATTCTCTACCAGTTAATTTAGAAATGTCCTTCATATAACCTTCAGTGATATCAATGATATCAGTGTAATAGTGGTTTGAAGCTTCAATTTCTTGGAAGTAGATATCAGGGTTTTGTGCAGTACCTCTAATTTCAGGTTCATTTGGGTTAAGAGCTCTTTGTTTGAAAGCCTTAACTGCTTCTTTATCTACTAGTTTTGCTAAATCATCGTAATTAAGTACTTCAATTTTTTGAACTTCGTGAGATGTTCTAAAACCATCAAAGAAGTGAATGAAAGGTAAACTTCCCTTGATAGCAGCTAAGTGAGCAACCCCAGCTAAGTCCATTGCTTCTTGAACTGAACCTGATGCTAACATAGCAAATCCTGTAGCTCTTGCTGCCATAACATCTTGGTGATCTCCAAAGATTGAAAGCGCGTGTGATGCTAGTGCTCTAGCAGCAACGTGGAATACACCTGGAAGTAATTCCCCTGCTATCTTGTACATGTTAGGTAGCATAAGTAATAAACCTTGAGATGCTGTGTAAGTTGATGTTAGTGATCCAGCTTGTAGTGAACCGTGAACAGCTCCAGCAGCTCCTCCTTCAGATTGTAACTCCTTAACCAATACTTCTTGACCGAAGATGTTCTTTCTTCCGTGAGAAGCCCAAGCATCAATGTGCTCAGCCATTGGTGAAGAAGGTGTGATTGGGTAAATACAAGCAACGTCAGAGAACGCATAGGCTATGTGAGCGGCTGCTTCATTACCGTCCATTGTTTTAAATGTTTTAGACATATTTGCCTCCTAATTATTAATAATATAAATATTAACTAACCATACTGTTTATATTATAGGACTTAATTTAATAAATTTCAATAATATTATTAATAAAAGTCTTAGAAAGATTGAAATTAGCGAATTACGAAAGGCATTCCATAGTACGGAATTTTGCTTTTTATTTTTCTATTTTCTACTACTATTAATAATAGTAAATAAAAACTTATGCCTAAGTTATAACTAAAATATTTTTAATCTTTCATTCCACCCATAAGTCTATTATTTAAGGCTTCTGCAGGATTGTATCCCAATTCTTTTTGCTTGTAGTTTTTAGTTGCAACTTCAATTATGAGGGCTGTATGTCTTCCTGGCTTAACTGGTATGTCAAACCTAACAACATCTATTCCAAGTATGCTTTGATATTTGTTATCTAGTCCAAGCCTTTCATATTCCTTTGACTCGTCCCAATCTTCTAAGTTTACAACTACCTCTATTTCCTTTTCTTCCATTACGAAGCCTACGCCAAACATTTTTTGGATGTCGATAATGCCAACTCCTCTTATCTCCATAAAATATTTTGTTATTTCTGGTGACTTTCCAATAAGTCTCTTATCTAAGTTTTTTATAATAACTGAGTCATCAGAAATTAATCTTGCTCCATTTGAAATAAGATCTAGGGCAGTTTCACTTTTACCTATTCCACTTCTACCAGTTATTAAAACTCCAATACCAGAAATATCTAAGAGAACTCCATGCATCCTCATAGTTGGTGCGAGCTCATCTTCTACCAGCGAAATTATCTTGCTAAATACCTTAGAGGTTGAGTCAGGACTTCTTAGAATTGTTACATTATATTTTTTTGCAAGTTCTATGGCTTGGGGAAATATTTCAGCATTTCTAGAAAAAATTACTGCAGGAATGTCATAGATAAATAATTTTTCTAGGGTTTCATATCTCATCTTATCGTCCATAGCATTTATATAGTGCCACTCTTGAGTTCCTATAAGCTGAATCCTATCCTTAACAAAGTTTGAGTAGTAACCATTAAGTTGCAAACCAGGTCTATTGATGTCACTGCTTTCTATTTCAATATCCTTGTAGTCTGTCGATGCGTGAACGAGTTCAAATTTTAATTCATCAACTATATATTTTATCTTAACGCCCATTATTTCCTCCCCTAAAGTGCTGGTAAATGGAATTAGCACTTGCTTCATTCATAGATTCAACTTCCATTAATTCTTCTAGACTTGCATTTTTTATCTTGTCAATTGATTTAAAGTGCTTTAAGAGGTTTTCCTTTCTCTTTGGTCCAATTAATTTTATATCATCAAGTTCTGACTTAAACATAGTCTTTGACCTTAAATTTCTGTGATAATTTATTGCAAACCTGTGAGCCTCTTCTTGAATTTTATAAATCATCTTATAGGCACGTGAGTTTAAATCAATTTTAAATTCCTCATTGTTGTAAATAATTCCACGAGTCTTGTGAAAGTCATCCTTTACAAGTCCACAAATTTCTAAATTTAATTTCAACTTGCCTAAGATTTCTTTGGCAGCATTGACTTGTCCCTTGCCACCGTCCATCATTATAAGGTCTGGGAAATTTGAAAAGGAAGATGACTTCGAAGTTTTCTTTTCTTCAACTCCCCTTGTAAATCTCCTCTCGATAACTTCTTTCAAACTCGAATAGTCATCGGGTCCCACAACACTTTTTATTCTAAATTTTCTGTAGTCACTTTTCTTAGAGTCTCCATCTTCAAAGACCACCATAGACCCTACAGACTCAACTCCAGAGATATTTGAAATATCGTAAGCTTCTATCCTCCTAGGAGTTTCCTTTAGACCAAGTAGATCCCTAATATCTTCAAGGGCCTTTTTATTTGTTTCAGCACGCTTCTTGAACTTGTCACCATACTTTTCAATCATATCCAGGGCATTCCTCTTAACCATCTTAACAAGTTCCTTCTTGTTGCCCTTAATTGGAACTACAATGTTAACCTTATTGCCCCTCTTTTCTGTGAGCCAGTCTTCTAACAATTTAAGATCAAGAGGTTTTTCTTCTATTATAATTTCCTTTGGTATATAAGATGCCCCAATGTAAAATTGCTTCACAAAAGACGAAAAGATTTCTTCATAGGAATCATTGTAATAGTCCCTTATCATGTAGTGCTCACGACCAATAATTTTTCCATTTCTAAAGAAGAAGATTTGAATGAGAACTTCATCAATTCCCTTGGCAAGGGCAATAATGTCCTTGTCGTCGTTGGCTTCTGGGTCAGAAATAAGTTGTCTTTCCTTTAAGTATTCAAGATTTTTAATTCTGTCACGAATGTCTGCTGCATTTTCATAATCAAGATTTCTCGAATAGTCCATCATCTTCTCGTGAAGCTTATCCACTAGCTTACTGTTTGATGAATATAAAAAACTTAGGACTTCTTCAACCATTAAATTATAATCCTCATCTTTTACTTCTCCAGTGCAGGGTCCCAGACACTTGCCAATGTAGTAGTTTAAGCAGGGCCTAAAGGGTTTTTCTTCCACATTTTCAAGATTCAAGTTGCAGGTCCTAAGGGGATAAATTCTCTCAAAGGTTTCGATGGAACCATTTACTGCAAAGACATCTGGATAGGGTCCAAAATATTTTGCTCCATCCTTGGCAACCCTTCTTGTCTTCATAACCCTTGGAAACCTCTCGTTGACCTTGACCTTAATGTAGGGATATTGCTTGTCATCACGCAAGAGAATGTTGTATTTTGGAAGATTATCCTTTATCAAGTTGGACTCAAGCACTAAGGACTCAACTTCATTTTCTACTATTATATATTCGAAGTCGTGAATCTTTGACACCATGCTGGCAACTTTTTTTGAGGACTTTCCATAGGATCCAAAGTATTGTCTAACTCTTTTTCTAAGAGATTTAGCTTTTCCAACATAGATTATTTCGTCTAATTCATTTTTCATTATATAAACTCCCGGTTTGTCAGGAAGTTTATCAAGCCTTTCTCTTAAATCTAACAATTATTTATACCTCTCTCGTTGCTTCTTTCAAGTATTCTAAAATTTCTCCTTCAAGATGTGGACTTAACTTTTCAAAAACTTCTTTGTGGTAGGAATTTAAAACTTCTACTTGTCTATCTGTCAAAAGACTCACATCAATTGCATTAAGTTCAAAGGGACAGATGGAAATTGTCTTAAACTTATTAAAGATTGAGTCCACAGTTTCGCAGTCGTAGACAACCCTCATAATATTTTCAATCCTTATTCCATGCTTGCCTTCCTTGTAAACTCCTGGCTCATTGGATACAATCATGCCTTCTTTCATTCTAACTGCAGGATCCCTTGGAGAAATTCTCTGTGGTCCCTCGTGAACTGAAAGGACAAATCCAATTCCATGGCCAGTGCCACACTTGTAGTCCATCCTCTCTTGCCATAGGGCATATCTTGCAATCCCATCAAGGGCTAGGTCATAAGTTCCCTTTAAGAAAACTGCGTCCATTAAGTTTATATGGCTCTTAAGTGTCAAGGTGTAATCCCTTATCTCTTCTTCACCTAATTCTCCCATGGCAATTGTCCTTGTTATATCAGTTGTCCCTGAATAGTATTGTCCACCTGAGTCTACAAGATAAAGTCCCTTGTCTTCTATTATTGCTTGGCTTTCCTTTGTGGCATGATAGTGCATCATGGCAGCGTTGGAGCCATAGGCAGAGATTGTGTCAAAGGAATTGGAAATATAAAGTGGGTCCTCTCCACGAAGTCCATCTAGCTTCATAGCAGCTTGGTATTCTCCAATTTTATTTTTTACATTCTTCTTTAACCAATAGATGAACTTAAAGAGTGCCACTCCATCTCTAACATAAGTGTCTTCAAGATTTTTTATTTCAACTTCGTTCTTTATAGCCTTTAGGTCTTCTGAAATATTTCTTCCAAAGATAATTTCATTCTTATCGCAAAGGCCCTTGTAAATTCTTTCGTTAATAGAGGCTGGGTCAAGATAAATTTTTTCGTCCTTATAAGTTTCTAAATAATCATAAAAGTCTGAATAAGCTTTTATTTCTAGTACTTTAGAAAGCTCTCCCTCTATCTTTTTTGTCTTGGACTTGTTAGTGAATAGAAGTACCTTGTCAGCTTCAATTATCATAAAGGAAATCAAAACTGGCGTGTCCTTTATATCCATGCCACGAAGGTTCAAAGTCCATCCAATGTCAACAAGAGATGAAACCACTGTCATCTCGGCATTTTTCTTTTTTAAAATTTCTCTTATTTCAGAAATTTTTTCTGATGGGGACTTACCTGCATATTTTATGTCCAAGAGGAAGGCATCATCAGATGGAAAGTCATACCTATCTTCCCAGAGGTTCTTTATCAAGTCTATGTCAATAATTTTAACATCCTTACTTTTTAGTTTATTTGAAATAGATGAAAAGTCTTGGTGAGAAAAATATTCTGCGTTAAGACCAAGCCTCATTCCCTCTTTAATATTTTCTGCAATCCACTCATCGTAGTTTAAGACTCCAGCTTGCCCTTGCTTTTTAAGTTCAAATCCAAAGTCTTTTATCTCCCTTGCTGCTTGGATGTAATACCTTCCATCAGTCCAAAGATAGGCCTCATCATTTGTCACTACAGCAGTCCCTTGTGAACCAGTAAAGCCTGTCAAAAATTCTCTCTCCTTGTAGTAGTCTGGCAGGTACTCTGACCCATGAGGATCCTTTGTTGGCACAAGATAAAAATCTATTTTATTTTCTTCCATTAACTTTCGAATTTTATTTAAAATCACATTATCACTTCCTAAGTCCTATCTTATCACAAGAGAAAAATTGGGCAAAGAAAAAAGTCCGGTTAAATATTTTCAACCGAACTTTATTGAAATTTAAGTTATCTTATTTATCTGATTCAGTATAAATTTGTGTAGGTCCATCAGCTCCACCAATCATTTCTACTTCACCATCTTGAGTCATTTTTCTCCACTCATCCTTTGAAATTTTCCTATTTATTAATTTTTCCATTTGAGTTTTTTTCAAACCTTGATTCTCTTTTGCAATAGTTTTATTTACAAAGAATCCTGTAAAAAATGACAAACATATAAGAAATATAGCTAAACCTTTCTTCAAAATATTACCTCCTTTTTATTACTTTCTAGCATTTGTTATTATGCTAAATCGACTGCTTTCTCCCATAATATTTTAAAATAAAAAGTAATATACAATTTCCCACCATGTGTAACTAATATATACTAATAAGAGTAGTACTATTATCAATATACTTTTAATTATTAAAGCTTGATTTTCCTTAGTAATTTTCTTATTAACATAAAAATTTATAGTTTTATACCCTCCATACAATATAGGAATGTTGATTACAATGCACATTAAATTTAAGTAAGAGTTTATAAATTTATCAGATCCTAAAAAGTAAATATTATATTTCCTGCCAAAAAATTTAAGACTAACAAATAATATTAAACTTAGTAATGAAATTCCATACATAGTTCTTTTTTTATTAGTACGCTTATTTAATAAATAAACTAATATTAAGTATATTATTATACTTATGATGTAAATTAAAAGCTGTTTTGTCCTCAACTTATCTCTCCTTTTAATATTTATTAATCAGTACACATTCTTCCATCACTATCATAACTACTTATGTTTATTTTATAAGTCAATGGATTTACAGACTGATTAATTATAATAACTTTGTAAATACTTACACTATTAGCTTTAATTTTTAAATTTGTAGTTTTATCGAATCTTGCCTCATATATTAAATTTCCATTTTCTTGTATGATAATTGTGTAATCAACTCCACCTTTACAATACATCTCACTTGTTCTCACAGTAAAACCATTGTGGTCTTTTCCATAAATTGAATTCATATTAAATGTATAAGACTCATGATCTAATCCTTCAATTCTAATTTTTTCATCTACATTTGCTGATCTTAATTCATTAGTTGGAATTTTATATAAATCTAACTTCTCATACTCTTCATCTGTTATTTCTTCAACTACATTGTCCACATTTACATAAACTTCTTTTATTTCTTTTGTATCTGAAATAACTTCGTTTTCATCTACTACTACGGCATTTGTAATTACGGGTATGTACAACATTAATAAAAATACTAAAGTAAATGTACCTGATATTGTTTTTTTCCAATTTTTCATGGTCAGCATCCTTTCTCTAGTTGGGCTTAAATTTAAGACAAATTTATCATTTCCTCTTTGTCTTTCTACTAATTTAAGCAGTGACTGGCAATAATTTTTTCTGTTTTCTAGGTTATCTCCTATTTTTTCTATAACTATTTTGTCGCAGTTTATCTCTATATCTTCTTCAAAATATTTTAAGCTAAGTATTAAAAATGGATTATACCAGTAAAGACATATTATTAAATTTTTTAAGTGACTTAATGCAATATGATATTTTTCTATATGAACTAGCTCATGTGTTAATACATGATTTAATAAATCATAATCCTTTAAAATACTTTCTTGTAAAATTATTTTTGGTTTCACTATCCCATAGGTTATAGGCGTATCTATTTCATCATTAATATAAATTTTAACTTCTCTTTTTATATTAAATTTTTTTTGACATTTATTTAAATGAGTTCTTTCTTTTAATTCATAAGAATTACTAATAACGTTTTTAAATTTTATAAATTGATATAGTGTATAAATAACAAGTAAAATTGAGCCAACTATCCTATTAATCCTTGATAGTGACGGAAATTTGTATGTAATATTTATTGCTGCTTGATTTATCAAAATTGATGGTGCAAAAATTATTTTTATAAATTTTGATCCTTCATAGGTTTCTAAACTGAATAGTATATCTTTTGGAAATATTAAATAGATTAAAAGAAGAGTCCATAATATAGTATTGGCACCTTTAATACTTTTTAAATTTAATCTCTTTCTAAAAATTAAAATTATAAATATTATTAAAATAGACTTTAAGCTTTTATAAAGAAGTGCTGAACTTACTAGACCTATTCTCATTTTTCTGCATTTTCAAAATCTTTAATTATATTTTTCATTTCTTGAACTTCTTCTTTACTTATTTTTTTATCCTTTAAAAATGTTTTACAAAAACTTATAAAAGAACCTTGAAAAAATTTATCTATGGCTTCTTCTCTTTGTTTCTGCAAAGCTTCTTCTCTTGTAACTATGGGTTTTATTGTGTACTTAGGATACCTCCTTGCTATTGCTCCCTTTTCTAAAAGTCTGCCAAAAAATGTGTAGCAGGATGTTTTACCCAAGTCGTATTTTTCATATAATACTTTTGATAGTTCTAAGGCTTGAATTTCTCCATTTTCATCTAAGCATTCGCCTTCCCACAAAACTTCCATTACCATTAGTTCTCCATTTGATAGCTCCATTTTTTTCACCCCATAAATCATTTTATTTTTGTCGACATTTATATTTTCATCTTGAGTATATAGTATCGCTTTATCTTTGTCAAGTTTTAATAAAAGAAAAAAGTCCGGTCTCCCGAACTTTCTCCTCTTTATTAAATTTATTTTTAAAATTCAATTGTAACTTTGAATAAGTCTCCGTCAATGTCTATGTCAAGGCTTGCTCCGTGAGCTCTCACGAAGGAAGATGCTATTGATAGACCAAGACCTGATCCTGAAGTTGTCCTTGATTTTTCTCCACGAGTGAATCTTTCCATAAGTTCCTCTGCAGAAATATTAAGTGGATACTTGGAAATATTTTTTATTGTAAGCTTAACTCCACCATCATCTCTTAGGTCAACATAGACTCTTGAGTTTTCTAAGGCATACTTAGAAATATTTGAGAATAAGTTGTCTAAGACTCTTGAGAATTTTTGTCCGTCAATATTAAGCATAACTTTGTCTTCAGGAAGATTTGAAATTATCTCAATGTTTTTTTCTGAAATTTTATCTTCCCACTCGCCTATCGATTGGGCAACGAGAGAATTAAAGTCAAGCTCTTGCCTGTCAAGTTCAATGTTATTTGATGTTGCCTTTGAAACTTCAAACAAGTCTTCGATTAAGACCCTTAACTTGTTGGACTTTTCGTTAATTATCTTAGCATACTCTCTTGCTTCCTCTTGTGAATTGTCTTCCTTTGAAAGCAAGTCAGAATAATTGAGTATTGAAGTTAAAGGTGTCTTTAGGTCGTGACTGACATTGGTTATAAGTTCTGTCTTTAACCTTTCAGACTTAACTGCATCTTCAATGGCAAGGTCTAAGTTTGATCCAATGTTGTTAAAGTTATCAACTATGCCATCATAAAGTCCACCAGTTTTTTCAATCTTCTTCTTATAATTTCCTCCAACAATTTCGCTTGCTTCCCTATTAATTCTCGCAACTTGGTTAATGTTTTTAAGAATTATAAAGTAGATGAAGCCTGCAAAGATTATCATTGGTATAAGAATTGCTTCAGGTGATGCTGCAAACATGCCTGCAAAGAATAGGAAGGCAATAAATACGACTATGCACAAGACAAGATAAACAAGTGTGAATTTCATCTTGGCATTATTTATTTCCTTGTCCTCAATTTTATCCACTTTTGAAAATTCTGAAATGCTTGCCTTAAATGCCCTATAGATTAAAGCATTTTCTACTAAATAATTATCTGTATTCTTATTAAATATAGATTTTAAAAGAATTACAAAATAGTTTGCTGTTAAAGAAACTATCATAAGACCTACTAGGTACAAGGCATAGAAGATATATAGGTTGGTATAAACTTGTCCTGAAGTAGAAATCACTAATCCAACCATTGAAAATATGAAAAATAAAACTAAGACAACTTCAATTGGAAACTTGAAAACTTTTTTAAGTTCTTGGCTCTCATCAACTTTTTCCATATTCATAAATAGTCCAAGTATTACTGATAGGACAGCTGCCACTAAGACGCTGACTCCAATTTGCACTTGGACTTGGTCCATAAATAAATCTCTTTCAATATCTTTAAAGACTTCATCGTCTAAAGAAGCATAGTAAGCAAATTTTAAATTTTTAATATTATATTTGCTGTTTAAATCTCTAAAACTGTCATTAATTTTAGATTTAAAAGACTTGTCTATAAAATTGTAGTCACTATCCATAAGTCTTTGACTCTTTTGAACCTTATCAATCACTATACTATCATTAATTACTGAACCAGTAATTAAGAAGTCATTATTTCCCATTTCAATCTCTAAAGGATCAAATTCGTTTTTTTCATATTCATTAGTTAGATAAAAAGTTTTGTACTCAGATTTTAATTCTGGTTGATCAAGCATCCAATCTTCTAAATAATTTTTCGGATCAAGTCCTTTGGCCTTTAGGTCGTCCTTCTTCTTTTGAGCTTCAATTGATTCTGGATCTGTAACAACATTTCCATTTTGATCAAAATATTTTAGTTTATATGACTTAAGAGCAAAGTTAAATCTAATATTGGAGCTATAATCTTCACCATTAAGAGATAAGTCTATGGTGCTAGTAATTCTATTATCTGTCAGAATTCTTCTATAAGAAGAATCAGGATCTCTTGAAAATAAAAAACTACCTGCTAAAAGTGAAATAAGTGAAATTGCTAAAATTATTAAAGCATAATAGGATAATTTGTAAGAATTTTTTTTCATTATTTTCGCCTCAAATCTTCAAACTTATATCCAAGACCCCATTGCACCTTTAAGTACATTGGCTTCTTTGGATTTACTTCGATTTTCTCTCTAATACGTCTGATGTGAACTGTCACAGTCTTTGCCTCCATGGCTGGTTCATTCCAGACACTTTCGTAAATTTCTTCAATGGAAAAGACCCTGTTGGGATTCTTCATCAAGAGTTCCAAAATTTTAAACTCAATAGAAGTAAGTGCCACTGGCTTGTCCTCCACATAGGCAATTTTTTGTGACAAGTCTAACTTGATGCTGCCTATCTCAATAAAGTTCCTGTCCTTTTTTAAATCATAGGCATAAAATCTTCTCAGGTTGCTCTTCACTCGAGCAATGAGTTCCATTGGATTGAAGGGCTTTTGAACATAATCATCAGCACCAATGTTGAGTCCAAAAATTTTGTCTGTGTCCTCTGATTTTGCAGATAGGATAATTATTGGGACAAAGGAAACTTCTCTTAACTTAATTATTGCTTCCTCGCCAGAAAGTTTTGGCATCATGAGGTCCATTATAATTAAATCAATTTTTTCATTTTTAAAAATTTCTAGAGCTTCAAGTCCATCTTCAGCATAAAAAATTTCAAAATTTTCATTCTTTAGATAAATCCCAATGGATCTTGCGATTTCCTTATCGTCCTCGGCAATTAAAATACTATACTTATCCATTACATCCCTCCTTCTGACTTTATAATAGCAAATAATAATTACAAAACTTCTTACTAATTCTTACAAATTTATTAATTCTTAATTCAAAAAGATTTTATGACAAGAGTCCTTGCAAGATAGATTGCAAAGAGAGATAAAAGTATGCTAAGAAAGGCATAAAAAATTCCTGTTCCAAACTTTTGATTGTCTCCCAAGTTAAAAATTTCAAAGGCAAAAGTTGAAAAGGTAGTAAAGCCTCCACAAAAACCAACCTTTAAAAATAAAACAAGTCTTGAGTCTAAATTATTTTTCTCTGCGTAAAAGGCTATGAGGCCAATTAAAAATGATCCCACTACATTTATTAAAAAAGTTCCAAGAGGGAAGTCCCCATGACTTTTTATTGTAGTGGATAAAAGATACCTAAGTAGGGAGCCCAAGGCTCCACCGAGTCCAACAAAAATGTACAATTTTTTTCCTTTCTATACATACAAATATTGTTACTTAAAAGTGAATGTGTTAAAATTTATTCAACATTATTATATGAGAAATGAGGTTTATTGTGAAGAAATTTTATGGTATGAAACTTGAATATGAAGTTGATGACAAGCCAGATTTTTTGAAATCATCTCTACTTGGTTTTCAAAATATTTTGACTGCCTTTAGTGGTATCATTGCAGTGCCACTTAGTATTGCTGCTATCGCTGGCACAAATGTTTATGATACTTCGGTACTTATCTCTGCTGCCCTTCTTGCTTCGGGTATATGTTCTTTTATCCAAACAAGAGGGATTTTTAATGGCAAGGCCAAGGTTGGTATTGGTCTACCGACAATTATGGGAACGGACTTTGGATTTGTTCCACCAGCCAACGCTGTTATTAATACTATGGGTGGCGGTCTTGCTGGTTACTATGGCGCTACAATTTTGGGTGCCCTATTAGAATTAATTCTAAGCTTTTTTATTAAGCCACTACTTAAATTCTTCCCAGAAGTTGTAACTGGAACTGTAATAACTCTTATTGGTGTTACAATGATGCCCGTTGCCTTTGACTGGGTTGGAGGAGGTTATGGAGCAGAAAATTATGGGGACCCACTCTTTATCGGGATAGCCGTCTTCACCTTCTTGCTTATAATTTTTATAAATCATTATGGAAGAGGATTTGCAACAACAGCATCAGTTGTCATTGCCATGACTATTTCATACATTATTTGTATTCCATTAAATCTTGTTGACTTTTCACAAGTAGCAGCTGCTCCTTGGATAAGAATTCCAAGTTTATTTCCCTTTGGACTTAAATTTGATTTGAAATTTGTCATCCCCTTCATAGCAGGCTACCTTGTTACAATTATTGAAACTGTTGGAGTTATGAAAACTCTTGGCGAAGTTTGTGAAGTTGATCTTGATGACAACGACATTGCATCTGGTGTAAGAGCAGACGCTATTGGCTCAATGCTTTCTCCAGTTTTTGGTTCAGGTGCAGCCCAAACTTTTAGTCAAAACGTTGGACTTATTCCACTTACAAAGTGTGCATCAAAAAAAGTTGCAATTTACTCTTCATTTATTTTAATAATAATGAGTCTTTGTCCAAAGTTTGCAACTCTTGTTTCTATTATGCCAACACCAATCCTTGGTGGAGCGGGTATTCTTATGTTTGGAACAATTTTAGGTTCAGGTATGCAGGCCCTATCAAGAGCTAAGTTCTCATCAAAGAACCTAATGATTATTGCTGGTGGCATTGGAGTTGGAATTGGTATTACAATGAAACCAGATATAGTCGCAAAACTTCCAAGCATAATTGCAGCTCTCTTCTCTTCAGGTATTTCTGGAGGAACTATTGTAGCTGTCATTTTAAATATCTTGTTAGTAGATAAGGAATATTAATTAAACTGCCTCGGGGCAGTTTTTTTATTTTCAAAAGATTTTTATTTATTTCCTGTGATATAATAAAAAAAGCAACTTTTAAACTCTTAATCGAAAGGATAATAAGATGAAAGATTTTTTAACAAGACCTGCTTGGATTGAGATAGATCTTGATAAATTTGAAAATAATATGAAGATAATAAAAGACAAGGTTGGAGAAAAAACTGAAGTCATGAGTGTTGTGAAAAGCGATGCTTATAGACTAGGTGCCCTTCCCTTATCACAAGTTTCCCTTGACCTTGGAATAAATAATTATGCAGTGGCAACTCTATCAGAGGCCCTAAGCTTGAGAAAAAAATTTCCTAAAGTTAACATTTTGATCTTGGGTTACACTCCTCGCCATCTATATGAAGACGCAATAAGAAATCACATTACACTTACAATTTATTCCCTAAATGATGCCCTAGTTTTAAATGAGCTTGCAGGTGACTTGAAAGAAGAGGCTAAGATACATATTGCCTTTGACTCTGGTATGTCAAGAATTGGTTTTACACCTTGTGACGAAGCAAAAAAAGAAATTTGTGAAATCTTTAAACTTGAAAATATAAATGTGGAAGGAATTTTTTCTCACTTTGCAGCTTGTGAAGCTGATCCAGAATTTACTGAAAGACAGTTCAAGACCTTTACAAAATTTATTGATGACTTAAAGAATCTTGGATGCAAGTTTAAATTTAGACACATTGCAAATTCTCATTCAGTTCTCTTCCATGACGAGTACGACCTAGATATGGTTAGACCTGGTATAATTCAATTTGGTTACACTGATAGCGATCATCTACCTGAGGAGTTTGGTTTAGAAGAAATCATATCCTTGAAGGCACAAATTTCTTCTATAAGAGAAGTAAAGAAGGGCGAAACTGTTGGCTACGAAAGATTTTATAAGTGCCCAAGGGACACAAAGGTTGTAACTCTTCCCCTTGGCTATGCAGATGCCTTCCCTCGTATCCTCTCAGAAAAAATTGAAGTTTTAATTAATGGCAAGAGATGTAAACAAATCGGACTTATCTGTATGGATCAAATGATGATTGATACCACAGATGTGGACTGCAAGATTGGCGATGACGTTGTCTTAATTGGTCGACAAGGAGGCGAAGAGATAAAAGTTCGTGATATCTGCATCCATTCTGGCGATTGCGAAACTTCTTTTATAACCCACTTCAATAGAAGACTTCCAAAATACTATTACAAAAATAAAGAACTTGTCCACGTGAGCAAGATGGACTGACACAGGCTATGACTTTCATAGCCTTTTTTTATTTATATTTTTTATTGCGTCACCTTTACTTTACAAGTTTACATAAAAAAAGAGGGTCTATGCCCTCTCAATCTTTAAATTTTATTCTTCGATTATTTCTTCTACTTCAACTTCAACAACTCCACCATCATTATCTTCTTGGTCAAGTTGTTCCTTCACAGAATAATATTCTTTAAATACAACATCTTCAAGTTCTTTTCTTGCTTCAGCACTAATAGGATGAGCAATGTCTCTGTATTCACCATTAGGAAGTCTTCTGCTTGGCATTGCTAAAAATAATGATTCTTTGCCTTCTATTATTTTTATGTCGTGAAGCACGAATTCGTTATTAAAGGTAACAGATACTATTGCTTTAAGTTTTCCTTCAGTTGGCAATTTACGTAGTCTTACATCAGTTATGTTCATAGAAGTATCCCTCTCTTTCTTTATCACATTATAACATAATCTGATTATTAATTGAATATATTACTTCAATATTTTCTCTGAATTTACTTAAATGACAAGTTAAAAAATTTTCTCACCTTAGAAAATATGTTATAATTAAAAAGAATTGGAGGAAGTAAATTGTTTGAAATTAATATAGATAAAAGTGATTACAAAAATATATTTTTTATTGGCATTGGTGGCATCTCTATGTCTGCTCTTGCAGAATTAATGTTGGCTAAGGGTTATAAGGTTTTTGGAAGCGACAGGAGTCCTTCCATTAACACAGATAAATTAGAGAAGAATGGTGCAAAGATTTATTATGAGCACAAGAAAGACCACATTAATGGAATGGACCTTGTCATCTTTACAGATGCAATCTCCTTTGACAACGAAGAATATGTTGAAGCTGTAAAACAAAAAATAGATCTTGTAGATCGTGCAAGTTTCCTTGGAGCAGTGATGAAGAACTACGATAAATCAATTGCTGTTTCAGGAACACATGGCAAGACTTCTACTACATCAATGCTTACAGAAATTATTAAGGACCTCGATGTCAATCCAACAATTATGCTTGGTGGTCAACTAAAGGACATTGATGGAAATATAAAAATTGGGGATAAAAAATTATTTTTAACAGAAGCCTGCGAGTACAAGGCAAACATCCTAAAGTATTTCCCTACAACAGAAATTATTTTAAATATTGACGAGGACCACCTAGATTACTTTGACAACATTGACCACATAATAAGAACCTTTAAGGCTTACGTTGATAACTTAAGTGAAAGTGATTATGTAATTATAAATATTGATGATGAAAATACAAAATCCCTCTTGCCTATTACAAACTGCAAGGTCTTTACTTTTGGCATAAATAATCATGCAGACCTTATGGCTAAGAATATCGAGTTTAGCGAAGAAGGTTTCCCAGCTTATGACCTCTACCTTAGGGGCGAAAAGCTTGCCCACGTTGAACTTTCAATTCTCGGTAGACACAATATTTTAAATTCTCTTGCAGCAATTGGGGCAGCCTATGTAAATGGAATTTCAATTGAGGATTCTATTGCTGGTTTAAAAACTTACAAGGGCGTTGAGAGAAGACTTGAAGTGAAAGGATTCTACAAGGGTGCTAAGGTTATGGACGACTATGCCCACCACCCAACTGAAATAAAATCATCAATTCATGCAATTAAAAATGCCTGCAAGGGTAAACTCTACACAGTTTTCCAACCTCATACTTTTACAAGGACAAAGCTTCTTCTTGATGCCTTTGCAAACTCCTTTGACGAATCTGATGTGATTATAATCACTGATATTTATGCAGCTCGTGAAAAGGACTATGGGGATATCCACTCAAAGACTCTCAGAAATGCTATTGCTGAACACAGGGACAATGCCTTTTACATCTCTGGCTTCGAAGACATAGTTAAGTTTGTAAAAGAAAATATTTCAAAGGACGATATTTTTGTAACTATGGGAGCTGGTGACGTTTATAAAATTGGCGAGATGCTCTTATCTGAAAATGCCAATAAATAATATTAAAAAATTAGGAACTCTTGTGAGTTCCTTTTTGCTTACTCTTATAAAGATATACATCCATTAAAAAATCTCCCCTCAGGGAGATCTTTTAATTTAATATGCTCTTATTGTTTTGATTTACATTTATAGCATTCTTATTTGTTTCTAAGTTCTTATTCTTAATAGCCTTATTGGCTTCACTATTATTTGCTTTATTCTTAGAATTATTGACATTGTTATTAGAAGTATTAACTTCTCCATTAGCTTCAATATTTTTCTTATCTAAATCTTTCCTATCTTCGAAGAATGAAATTTCAATTTCACGACTTTCATTGATGTAGTTTACATTCATACCTAAGTTCTCTGCAACAAACCTAATTGGCACATAAGTCCTGTCGCCTTTAATTATTGCAGCTTGGTCAATAGCAATTTCTTTTCCATCAACTGTAATTTTTTTAGAATCAATTGGAAGGATTATATTCTTGCCATTGCTATTTACTGTTACAACTCGATTATCGCCATCCCATTGAACGTCTCCACCTATTGCCTCAACAATAAATCTAAGCGGAACAAGGGTCCTTGAGTTTGAAATAAATGGTTTTGCATCCATCTTCTTAGCTTGACCATTAACTGTGTAGTTAACATCATTTATTTTCATCTTTATAAGTCTTGTGTTTTCATCATAAAGTGAAAGGCTTGTAGTTTTAGCTCCAAGTTTTACGATAATCTTTGGATTTTTTCCATAGTCATTAATTTTTATATTAAAATTATTTGGATTTACTTCAGCCTTTAAGTCTTCAAAGGAGTAGTTTAAAACTCTTGGAGAAATATTAATCTTTCTTCCCTTGTACTCTCCTGTTGCATCAACTTTAATTTCACTGTCCTTTTTAACAACACTGTTTTTGGTTGAAAGTTTTAGGTTGCTATAGCTTGATGAATCAGCAACATTAAGCTCCTTGCTAAAGCCATCGCCCTTATCAGCTTGAAGCTTAATTGTAAACTTGCCAGGAGTTAATGGAAGATAGCTTTGACCATTTAAGATATTTGCTCCGTTGGAAGAATCTGAAATAGTGTAAGTCCTTGTATTTATATCAATTGGGTTTAGAAATTCATCCCAAGCTGATTTTAATTTTAAGTTAACTTGTTCACCAACAATAGTGTCAACATCACTTTCAAATTTTCCATCAGCAATTAAGCCAGTGTTCTTGCTTGTGTTATAAACTCCAAGGCCATTTACAACCCTTCTCTCAGCACCATTCCTCTCTGGATTAGTTGCCCTTGTCCTGTTTAAGTCCCCAAGATTTCTAACAGCCATGGCTGTTGAGCCACCACCATCAAGGTTCATAGCCTTATAAACTCCTATTTCCTGCATAAATTTTGCAAATTCAGCAATTGTTAGGCCTGACGATCTTTTAGTCCTTCCCTCAGCAGTTACCACATAAACTGTTTTACCGTCTTGACTAATTCCAACAGCAGTCCTTGCCCTTACACCGTCAATAAACTTAATATCTCTTGTGTAGGGTTTTACAGCTCCATTGTCAACTAAGACTGCATGACCACCAATCATCATCTTCCAATTTCTATTAGGTTCAATGTTGTATTTTATGCCTAACTTGTCTCCAACTTTTACATTGTCTTGGATAAATTTGATAGCGGAACCAGAAAATTGTAAGATTTTCTTTCCCTTAGGGATAGACATATCAAGTCCCTTATTGTAAGAAATTTGTTCAACTTCATTGTTTTCATTTAAGAGGACTTCTCCACCATTTTTATCTCCCCTAGTCTTAGCTGTCCAGAAGGAATCATACAATTGAATTTTATTTTGGTGGGAATACTCCATAGATGGTTGGTACCAATACTTAGTTTTGTTTAATCCATCAATATGAAAAGATCTACCATTAGGAGCAGTGACGCTTCCAACAAACTTTGTAAGTTCAATAAAAGCCTTGTCATTACTGTCAATTCCAAAAGACCAGATGTCATTTAAAACTGCTGGCGATGATTTAGTCTCTCCATTAATAACTGATGGCCCTTGTGGAGCACCTTCTAACTGCATAGTGAAGAAGTCACCATTGACAAGGGCTATTGCATTGGTCCTATTTGCCATTTGAGAAACTGTGGCCTTATTAGTATAAGTTCCTCCACCTGCAACAGTGTTAATCTTTGCATAGGGGTTGTTTAAATCAACCTTTATTACATTTACCTCTGCATTTCCTTTACCTCTCTTAACTTGGTACTTGTATCTTACAACTCCAGGACCTATTGGCTCTTGGAATAGCAAATTGTTCTCTGCAAATACCTTTGAACTTATTAAGAGAAAAAATAAAATCAATGCAATACTAATTTTTTTCTTATTCATTTAATCTACCTCACTTAATTAAAAATTATAAATCATAGCTGAGCCATTCACAAAGAATATTGCGACTTGTAACAAAAACTTAATTATAAATTAAAAAGACCTAGATGAGAAATTTTTACTCCCCATCTAGGTCTTTGTGAAAATAAATTTTTTATTTATTTAGAATTTCGTCAAAAGTTTTTGTAAACTCTTTAATATCTTCTAGCCTTGTGTCGCCCATGTGACCAACTCTAAAAGTCTTGCCAGCAAGTTTTCCATAGCCGTTAGAAATTAAAAATCCCTTCTTCATAAATTCTTGGCTTATAGTATCAAATTCCAAGTTCCTTGTATTCTTTACACAAGTTATTGTTGGAGAAAGGTACTTCTTGTTGCCAAAGACTTCAAAGTTTTCATTAGCCCACTTCTTGAAATACTCAGACATTTCTTTATGTCTTTTGAATCTGTTTTCAAGTCCTTCTTCATTAACAATATAGTTCAATTGATATTCAGCAGCAACCATATTAGAAATAGCTGGAGTTGATGGATATTGGTAGTTGTGTTCTTTTACATACTTGTATAAAAGAAGTAAGTCAAAGTAGTGACCCCTATTCTCAACAGTCTTTGCCTTTTCTACAGCCTTTTGTGAAAAAGATGCAAAGCTAAGTCCTGGTACAAGACTTAAACATTTTTGTGAAGAAGTAATTGCTATATCAATTCCATACTTGTCTTGATCAATTGGTGTTCCACCAGCAGAACTTACAGTGTCAAGTGCCCAAATAATATGAGGATACTTGTCAATAAGAGGCTTTAATTCATCCAAACTATTTAAGATACCAGAAGATGTTTCGTTGTGAGTTATACCAACAAAATCATATTCCTTTGCCTTTAAAGCTTCTTCTAACTTATTTGGGTCAGTAGCTTCTCCGTCATCTGATCTTAAGATATCAGTTTCTATTCCATTTTCAAGTCCCAACCTTTGCCAAAGTTCTCCAAAGGATCCTATGGCACAAATAAGAGCCCTCTTCTTAGTACAAGACCTAATGGCACCTTCCATAAGTCCAGTACCTGATGATGTTGAAACAAGGATTTGTTCCTTAGTTCCAAATATCTTTTGCATATTTATTGTAATTGATTTTTGAATTTCTGATGCTTCCTTAGTTCTATGTCCAATTACAGGTTTGTCAAATTGTTTTAAAACTTCGCTGCGAACAGACACAGGACCGGGTAAAAATAATTTCATTTTCGTTCCCCCTTATCTATTAAGAAATAATAATACAAATCAAAACTATAGTCAAACAAAAAACTTTTTAACTTATTACAATAAAATTTGTTTATTAAGTATATATTCTATGTTTTATTAAAAACTATATACTCCTAATATACAGATGTTAAATATATTGCTTATTTCTTTTATATGCTTTATACTAAATATAAATAAAATATTAGGAGGAAATTAAATGGAAAAATTAAATATTTATTTAGCAAATCTTGCAGTTGAACATATTAAGCTTCACAATCTTCATTGGAATATAGTTGGAAAACAATTCGTGGCTATTCATGTATATTTAGAATCCGAATATGATAAAGCTGTTGATAGACTTGATGAAATCGCTGAACTTATTAGAATGAGTGGACAATTCCCAACAGCAAGCTTTAAAAAATATCTTGAAGTTGCAACAGTTAAAGAAATTGAAGACTCTAAGGAAATTCCAACAAACGAAGCTTTAGAGATTCTTCTTGCTGACATCAAGCTACAAAAAGAACTTGCATTAGAAATTAGAAAAGAAGCAAATGATAAGGACAACTTCCCAGTAGCTAATACTATGGAAGACCATATCTCAGACTACAATAAACAAATTTGGTTTATTGAATCAAGCTTAAAATAAAATAATAGTTCTTAAATAAAAATAATCATTAGATTAAAATACTTAATCTAATGATTATTTTTTTATTTTAATTTTGCAAAAATCATCTTGCCTGCTGAAGTTTGAAGAGCTGATGTAACAACAACATTTACCTTTTCTCCAATTAAGTCCTTGCCATTTTCAACGACAATCATAGTGCCATCATCTAAATAAGCAAGACCTTGGTTGTGCTCCTTACCTTCTCTTACAATTAAGATATCCATTTCTTCGCCGGGAAGATATAGAGGCTTAACTGCATTGGCAAGCTCATTGATATTTAAAACATCTAAATTTTGAACCTTAGCTACCTTGTTTAAATTAAAATCATTAGTCACGATTTTTCCATTTAATTCAATGGCAAGCTTTAAAAGTTTGGAATCCACTTCAGGAATTTCTTCAATCTTGCCCTTGTAGATTATAACTTCAACATTTTTTAGCTCTTGAATTTCTGCAACTGTATCAAGACCTCTCCTGCCACGATTTCTCTTTAAGCCATCAGCAGAGTCAGCTATGTGTTGTAGTTCTTCAAGTACAAAAACAGGAACAACAAGAGGGCCTTCAATAAACCCTGCCCTTGCTATGTCAAGTATCCTTCCGTCAATGATAACGGAAGTATCCAAGACCTTGGGAATGCCTGTGCGATCCTTTACCACATCCTTGGGCTTTGCATTTCTTTTAACAGCCAATGATGTAAGATCCTTAACTTTTTCTGATATAGTGTCCTTATTTGACATCCCAATATTAAGACCTAAATAACCAAGCATACCATAAAGCAATATTGAAATTACCGAACCCACATAGGGGATTGGAATCTTGTAAATAGGTTGTGAAATTAAGAATGCTATTATGAGACCAAGAATTAGTCCCACAGCGCCTAGTATAACTTCTGTAAAAGATTTTCTTTGAATTTGTCTCTCCCAGATAGCCAACAAATCTTCCAAAGCCCTAAAGGCCTTTGGAGAAAGCATAAAAAATATAAGTGCAAATAAAAGTACAACAACAACAGAAATGCCTGTTGTAATTTTTTGGCTACCAATAGCTTTTACAAAGTTAACATCTGATAAAACAGACACAATAAAAACACCCACTAATGCGCCTATTACAGTAAATAGAAACTTAAAAATTTTGGACACAATTTTTCGGTTTTTGCTAATAAAAATCCCTCCTTATCCAAAAATGGCATCATCAATTAATTTTGTCACTTCTTCAACATTTTTTTCAAAAACAAGAACCATCTCTGATACAATAATCTGCTTTGCCTCATTCAAGATCTTCCTCTCACCAGTTGATAGGGACTTTTCTCTATCTAGGCTCTCAAGAGATCTTACAACATCAGCAATTTCCATTAAATCACCAGATTTAATCTTGTCAAGATTGTATCTATATCTTCTATTCCAATTTTTTGGCATAGAAATTATCTCTCCAGAAGATAGGTTTTTTAAAACCTTCTCCATAGTATCAGCGTCAGAAATATCTCTAACACCAACTTCTTTTGCATTTTTTACAGGCACCATGACCTTAAGGTCATTTATAGGCAACCTCACTATGTAGTACTTGTGCACATCTCCAAGGATCTCTCTCTCTTCAATTGCTACAATTTCACCGGCACCATGCATAGGATATACAATCTTATCACCAATATTAAACATTTTTTACCTCCTATTGTCCCTTATACTAGTATAACAGAGCTTTTTAGAAAAGTAAACATAATACTATATCATAATCCATTACATTATGCAAAGATTTTTTTTAATTTTTTGTATTTTATTTATTATAATTTTTCTTTGTGAAAGATATAGATGGGCATTGTGAAATTTTATTGAAGTAAATAAAAAAACTATTAAATATTTAATGTATTTTTATTAAGAATAACAGTTTAATAAATTTTTATTTAAAATTTTCTTTAAGCCTTATAAGAAAGTTTAACCTTATAAGACCCTATGACTTTGCTTTTTATTCTTACTTTAGTAACAAACTGCAACTTTGCTTTTTTTATTAACTTGTAAGTCTTTATGAGTTTGTAATTTTTTACAACTTAGCAAGCTCTTATAACTTTGTAATTATTTTCTATTTAATAAAATTCTCATAACTTTATATAATCTTATAACTCTGTATTTGTTTTCAACTTCATAGAATCTTATAACTTTATAAGTATTTTTAACTTAATAAAAAGTCACAAGCTTACTTTTAAATGCTTCTCTCACACTATTTAATAACCTTAATTTTTCTTGCCATAACACCTTGTTAAAGGGCAAAAAAAATCCCCTGAAAAATGTGGTGACCCCATAAAGTTGGACCTAATAC